>JAFLBZ010000023.1 GCA_017303715.1 Rhodothermia bacterium
CGGGAGATACCCTCACCTATACCCTCACATTGGTGAACAAAGGCCCCGGCACAGCCAATGGTGTTGTGGTACGGGATGTGATCCCAGCCGGATTAACCTTTGTGAGTGCCACCACTGCAACGGGTTCATACAGCAATGCAACAGGACTTTGGACGGTGGGTAATATTGCCCCCGGAACCTATACCCTCACGCTTAATGTGACGGTGAACTAAGAAAATCCCTTCCGCCGTTTTCCCTTCGGCACACCCCGCAGCTTCTCGGTTGTGGGGTGTTTTGTTTTGAGGCTTATGGTACAAACGACTGTATTGAGATTGTATGGGTCAACTCAGCATCAGCGGGCGAAATATGTCCCTAACTTTTTGCTACGGCGAGGAAACTTCCGAAGGGTTATTATTTCATTACCCAAAAGCCCCAGAACGTCGCATAACGGGGAAATGTTAATTTGTTTGAAGCGAAATATCTGCTTGCTTGCGGCGTTCGCAGTGTTCGGGCTTACGCCCACATGCCCCACAAGCAGCCCCTTCCTTGTTTAACATTGGATTATTGGTAGCACATGTGCCATGAAACTCTCCGCCCTTTTTAAATAACACGCGGACACTCATCAAGGCAAAAGCGACACCCAAAATCACAAGCGTGGCAAAAAGTACAGGTAACATGGTCGTAAAAGGCTTTGTGGATGATTGAGCTACCCAAACGACTTGTACGCCATACAAGTTCCAATCTTTATCCGATTTCCAAATTGAACCGTGTTCTTAAAGAAAGGACTTTCTATTTGATTATTGGTTTATGATCCAAAACATGCGTTAACAGCTTGTATATCTAAAAACATACCTTACAAAAACGTGGATCATGTGAAGTGACAAAAGAGGCACATTAACGTTCCATTACGGTATAGCGAATTAAAAAATTGACATCTATAAAATAATTTTTTAGATTACCCTAAATTTTTTATGATATGTTAAGCCAAAGTATTCAGGATTACCTAAAGCATATTTATCGTTTTGAAGCCGAAGGCCGACGCCCCACGACCAACGACTTGGCTAAAGGGATGGCCGTTGCTGCGGCCTCCGTTACGAATATGCTCAAGCGTCTTGCCGAGATGAATTTGGTGGAATACACCTCCTATCGTGGGGTTTCCCTTACTGCATCTGGGCGGCTCATTGCCTTGGAAATGCTCCGCCATCATCGGTTGATCGAGACGTATTTGGCGCAGGCATTGGGATACTCGTTAGACCAACTCCACGACGAGGCCGAGCATTTGGAACACCATATCTCGGAGCAATTCGAGGATCGTATAGACACCCTCCTCGGCCACCCACGTTACGACCCGCACGGCGACCCCATCCCTACCAAAGAAGGCTTGATTCCTCCCACGTTCAATAATGCCTTATCCGATGCCGCCTTATCGGTTCCCTTGGTTGTGCGGCGCATCTCGGATCATAGCAATGAATTGTTGCGCTACTTAATGGATTGTAATTTGATTCCCAATACCGAATTGGTCATTCTGAGTCGTGCGCCATTTGAGGGGCCTTTAACCCTGAAAGTTGGCGAATCCGAGGTAATAATCGGGTATAAAGCCGCCCATTATGTCTTTGTAGAACAATGTGATGGATAAAAACATGATTAGGATATCTGGCCTTATATTATGCGCACTGTTTTCGGGATGCGTCCGACAAGAAACGCCTGATGTGGCTGGAAAACTTAGGGTAGTAACGACAACGGGCATGATTGCAGACGCCGTGCGCGAAATTGGCGGGGAACAGGTCTCGGTGAAGGCATTGATGGGGCCGGGGGTGGATCCACATTTGTATAAAGCCACCCAAGGCGATCTTTTTAGCCTGATGAAGGCCGATGTGATTTTCTTTAATGGGCTACACTTAGAAGGAAAGATGGGCGAGGTTTTGCACAAATTATCCCGCCGCAAGCCCGTTGTTGAACTTGGAAAGGCGGTTCCTACGGGAAAACGGCTCCAACTGATGGATTCCGGAGAAACCAACTACGATCCGCACATTTGGTTTGATGTGACGCTCTGGCAAGAAGTGGCCAAAGCCATTGGTCGGAAATTGGTAGAGATGTTACCAGAACACCAAGCAGAAATAGAGGCCAATACCACGGCATACCTTGCCCAATTAACCGAATTAGAGGCTTATGTTCGTCGCCGTGCTGTGGAAATTCCCGCAACACGCCGCATTTTGCTCACCGCACACGATGCTTTCGGATATTTTGGTCGTGCATATGGCTTCCACGTCGTGGGCTTGCAAGGTATCAGCACGGCAGGCGAATATGGTTTGGGGGACATTCGGAGGGTGGTAAACCTCATCGTCCAAAACCGGATTAAGGCGGTTTTTGTGGAGTCGAGTGTGTCGCCGCGTGCCATCGAAGCCGTTGTGGAAGGAGCCAAACAGCGTGGACATTCGGTGCGGATCGGTGGCCACTTGTTCTCCGATGCAATGGGGCCAGCAGGAACACCAGAAGGGACTTATATCGGCATGATGCGCCACAATATCACCACCATTACAATGGCGTTGAAGTAGCATATGTGCTCCAAACCCGTGCGCCAAGATAAAAGCCAACGCCCTACATCGTACACCCTGGACGCAAGATGCCATGCCGCAGGATCTTATAAAACAAACACTTAACATATGACCACCTCCGATATTCGACGCTCTGAAGGCCAAAACATAGCACTTGAGGTACACGACCTAACGGTGGCCTACCGCGAAAAACCTGTAATCTGGGGCGTGGACTTTGCCTTACCGGAGGGCCATTTAGCAGCCATTGTGGGGCCAAATGGCGCAGGGAAATCCACATTGCTCAAAACAGTTATGGGTCTCATACCGGCCTCATCGGGCCTAGTAAGGGTTTATCAAAAGCCATTGGAGGAGATGCGCAAGCAAGTGGCATATGTCCCACAACGCGAATCGGTGGACTGGGACTTCCCTACGAATGTCTTGGATGTGGTGACGATGGGGCGATACGGGCGGATGGGGCTGTTTCGACGCCCCGGAAGGGCCGACCGAGAGGCGGCCTATGCTGCTTTAGAAAAAGTGGCTATGGCGGATTTTGCAAAACGGCAAATTTCGCAGCTTTCCGGCGGACAGCAGCAACGCATTTTCTTGGCACGGGCATTGGCACAAGAAGCCCAATTATACCTCATGGATGAGCCGTTTGCTGGCGTAGATGCCGCAACCGAAGCCGCCATTTTGGAACTTTTGCAACAACTCCGTGCCGAAGGACGCACGGTTTTGGTAGTGCATCATGACCTTCAAACCGTCGCCGACTACTTTGATTACGTCTTAATGATCAATATGCGCTTGATTGCTGAGGGGCCGATGGACACCGTTTTTACCACCGAAAACCTGCAAAAAACCTATGGCGGACGGTTGAACCTGCTCTCCGAAATGGCCCATTTGGCCACTCGAAACAACCGCATTTTGGTCGCCGAAAAAAATCCAACCTCATGAATGAATGGCTCGATTTTCTGCTGCTACGCGAGGCCAATACCCGTTATGTGGTGGTCGGAACCGTTTTGCTTGGCCTGACGGCGGGTATGCTCGGTAGTTTTACGGTGCTTAGGCGGCAGGCGCTTTTGGGCGATGCCATTGCCCATGCTGTATTGCCCGGTGTATGTCTTGCATTTATGTTTACCGGAACCAAAGACCCCTTTGTTTTGCTTGTAGGAGCCTTGTTTTCCGGCTGGTTGGCCACCTTCCTTATAGACCTCTTGCAGCGAAATACCAAACTCTCCGCAGATACCATTTTAGCGTTGATGCTATCGGTGTTTTTTGGGGTAGGCATTTTCCTACTAACCATGATCCAACAATCTGGCGAGGCAGCACAAACGGGATTAGACAAGTTCTTGTTCGGGCAAGCGGCTTCAATGTTGGCACGTGATGTGGTGTTGTTTAGCGTGATAGGCGGAAGCGTTTTATTGGCGTTATACATTTTCTTTAAACCATTAAAATTAATCAGTTTCGACCCAGCGTTTGCGGCTTCGATTGGGTTCAAGGTATTTCGGTACGATGCCCTGCTCACGGCGCTTTTGGTTGCAGCCATTACAGCCGGTATTCAGGCCGTGGGCGTGGTGTTGATGGCAGCGCTTTTGGTTACACCTGCAGTTGCCGCCCGATATTGGACGGAGGATTTAGGGGTTATGATGTGGTTGGCGGGCGCATTCGGTGCGCTTAGTGGTTGGATGGGGGCTTTGGCTTCCTATTTTATCCCCGGACTCCCCACCGGCCCTTGTGTGGTGGTCGCGGCCACGCTCCTTTTCATGGCCTCCCTGCTGTTTGCTCCTGAACGCGGTGTGGTTGCAATGTGGCGGCGCCATCACAATACTCGCCGCCGGATATTACGCGAAAATGTCCTCAAAACCCTGTACCAACTGGCGGAGGAAACGCCGGAAAAACAATCCTTTAGCCTATCAGAAATCACCAGAAAGCGGTTCTATGTACCAACCGAATTGGCTGCATGTCTAAAACATTTGGTTCGCGAAGGCTTCTTAAGACACCATTCCACAGGTTTTACCTTTCAAGAAAATGGCTGGGAGGAAGCCATGCGCATTACACGGCTACACCGGCTTTGGGAATTGTATCTGGCAGAGCATTTGGCCTTTCCAGATGATCACGTACATGCAGATGCCGAAGCAATGGAGCATATGATTACCCCCGAATTGGAGGAAAAATTACGAAAAACCCTCAATCACCCTAAACACGATCCACACGCCTCTCCCATTCCATACACCGGACAAACGGGCCTGTCCTCGTAACCATTTGACAGGTGGGCGGGTCTGTCAAAAAACCAAACTCCCAAAACTCATGAAGCGTATTTTCCTCTTTTTCCTCGTTACAAGCCTGCAAAATCTGTGGGCACAAAACACCCAATCGGTCATCTCGGCACACTTTACCGAAGAAAAAATTACGGTGGATGGGCAACTGAAGGAATCCATTTGGCAGACGATTGTGCCCGAAACCGACTTTCGACAACGGCAACCCGCTGAAGGGCAACCCGGAACCGAAAAATCCGAATTGCGCATTGCTTATGACCGCGACAACCTATACTTCGGTTTGGTTTTCTATGACAAAGAGCCCCACTTGATCCGTGCCAATGTGTTTGACCGAGGCGGACGCATTGACAAAGATGACAATATCCAGATTGGATTAGACACCTATTTTGACGGGCGGAATGGCTATATTTTTGAGATGAATCCACTGGGTACGCAAGACGATGCCTTGATTTCGGATGAAAAAACCTATAATTGGGACTGGAATGGGGTGTATTACAGCGAAGGCCGTATCACCGATTTTGGTTGGGTGCTGGAGGTGAAAATTCCGTTCAAAACCATCCGTTTTAGCAAAGACGACGAATTGGTGATGGGGGTAGCAGTACAACGGGTTATCAACCGAAAAAACGAACGTCTAACCTTTCCATTTATTCCTCTAAATTATAAATCCGAATTACTCTCCGTCTCGCGATATGCCAAATTGGTGGGCATCAAAAACGTACATCGGGGAAGAAACCTCCAAATCAAACCCTATGCCATTGCCGGTGCGCAGCGCAACCTCCAAACCGGAAACACCTTCAAAAACGAGTTTGTGCGCAATGCAGGCTTAGACCTCAAATACGGCCTGTCGTCCAACCTAACCTTAGACCTGACCTATAATACCGATTTTGCACAGGTAGAAGCCGATGCCGCTCAAATCAACCTAACGCGGTTCAACCTCTTCCTGCCCGAAAAACGCGAATTTTTTCTGGAACGGAATGGCTTGTTTGAATTTGGTAATGCGGGCGAAACAGAAGCCTTTTTCAGCCGAAATATCGGGATTACCAACGATATTTTGGCAGGCGCACGCATCACCGGACAACAAGGCAAACTCTCGGTGGGTCTCTTAAACATCCAAACCAAGGACAACGACGCACAAAATGGCCAAAATTATGGCGTCGTACGTCTTCGCGCAGACGTTTCGCCCCGAGTGAGCGTCGGCACGATTGTTACGAATGTGCAAAACGAAGAGCGCTATAACCGCGTGGCTGGAGCCGATGCTAATTGGCGGTTTATTGGCGCAAGTGAGTTGAGCGGCTGGTTCAATACCGTTTGGGATTCGCAAAAAAACCAAAACACCTCCGCCGGAAACATAACCCTGAACTACCTAAAAGACCTCTACAGCGCCAAACTCCAATACACCATCGTGGATGCCGGATATAATCCGGGCTTAGGCTTTGTGGAGCGCGACAACGTCCGACGGTATGCGACTACCTTGGCCTATAACCCATACATTAGCCGCACGGGTGAGAAAAAAGTACGGCGCTTGTCGTTCACTACCGCCGGAGAGTACCTTACCAACCAAGTTGGCGTATTGGAGTCCTCGGAAATTGCCGCCAGTGGAACCGTTTTGTTTGTCAAACGCGACCGAATTGGCCTGAAGGTAACAAGGGCTTACGAAAACCTGATTGCCCCATTTGCCATTAGGCCCAATGCAACCATTCCAGTAGGCCCTTACACCTTCTATTTTGCATCCCTAACAGCTTCCTCCGATCAAAGCCGGCCCTTTTATCTTACAGCTACTGCACAAACCGGAGATTTTTATCACGGAACCCGCACCCTGCTCCAAAATCTCATCGGATACCGCTTCTCCAAGCACCTTAAGGCCGAGCAAACCATCAGTTACAATATCATTGATTTACCCATCGCCAATGGACGTTTCGATGCCACCACCTATGGCCTTGCCCTACAAGCCGCAACCAGCCGGAAGTTGTTCGCCAATGCCCTTATCCAGTACGACAACTTCTCGCACCGCTTCCGCTCCAATATCCGAATAAATTGGATCCACCGCCCCGGTAGCGACCTCTTTTTAGTGTTCAACACAGGATATTTTTTCGAGGATCGCCTACAATTTAGGGAGGAAGCCCTTCTGAACCGTATGGGCGTGGCCAAATTGACCTATTTGATCCAACTTTAAATCCGATGTACCATGAGCATGGAATTTGAAATCATCTTTACGGCTGCGATGGTGGCGACCGCCTGCGCATTGGTAGGAACCTTTATGATGTTGCGGAAAATCACCATGTTGGCCGATGCCATTAGCCATGCCGTATTGCCCGGCATTGTTCTGGCTTTCCTCTTCACGGGTAGCCGTAATACGTTGCCCATGCTCATCGGGGCGGGCATTTTGGGTCTTGTCACCACTTGGCTTACGGAACTCCTGCGGAACCGTGGGCGGGTGAACGAAGATGCCGCTATGGGTACGGTTTTTACATTTTTGTTTGCGATTGGGGTTATTCTCATTTCCCTCTTCACTCGTCAGGTGGATTTGGATCAGGATTGCGTACTGTACGGCGAAATCGCCTATGTGCCCTTAGACCTCGAAACGTGGTGGGGACTTACCCTGCCGCGTGCCTTTTGGCAAGTGGGCGGGGTTTTGCTCTTGGTGATTGCCTTCGTCGGATTGGGTTATAAAGCCTTAAAACTCTGCGCCTTCGACTCGGCCTATGCTGCTACAATAGGTATTTCTACGGTTTTTTGGCATTATGCCCTCATGAGCATGGTGTCTTTGGTCACGGTTTCGTCGTTCGAACGTGTGGGCGCTATTTTGGTGGTTGCCCTTATTGTGGCGCCGCCTGCAACGGCCTATCTACTCACCGATAAATTGGGCTTGCTACTGGGCTTGGCAGTGGGCATCGGGTGTCTTGCGGCCACATTGGGCTATTATTTGGCGGCTTATTTTAATGCCTCGATTGCTGGCGGTATTACGGTTGTGCTGGGCTTGCTGTTTTTCTTGGCCTTTTTATGTTCACCGCAAAACGGATGGATCACCAAAAGACTCCGTGAACGTTATCTGAAACCCCGTTTCGTCGCAGAACCTTCACGCTGAATCAACGCCGCTTTCGTAAGGGCTTCCGTACCTTTTGTTCTCGCCTAAAACCCAATTGGTGGAACCCTTTAATCTTGTTATAAATTACCTACGTGTATGTCGCTCAAATTTAATGCAGAAGACGTTTATCAGTTCGAATCGCTGTTAACCGAAGAACAAAGCCTCATCATGCAGGCCGCCCGCGATTATGCCCAACAATATTTAGAACCCCGCGCCCTCAAAGGCAATCAGGAAGGCTATTTTGATCCCGAAATCCCGAAAGAAATGGGCGAACGAGGTCTATTGGGTGCAACCATTCCCGAAGAATATGGCGGACTTGGCGCTGGCTATACCGCTTATGGCCTGATTGCCCGCGAAGTGGAACGGGTGGATTCGGCCTACCGCAGCTTTATGTCCGTACAATCTTCGTTGGTGATGTGGCCGATTTATAAATTCGGTACAGAGGAGCAAAAACAACGCTTTTTACCTAAACTCGCCACCGCAGAACTGATCGGATGTTTTGGTCTTACCGAGCCGGATCACGGCTCCGATCCCGCCTCGATGGTGACCAATGCCCGTAAAGCAGACGGCGGTTGGGTGCTAAACGGCGCTAAAATGTGGATCACCAACTCCCCTATCGCTGATGTTGCTGTGGTCTGGGCCAAGGCCAAAGAACAGGATAACGATCCGGGCGTGATCCGGGGCTTTATTGTTGAAAGAAACTTTAAAGGCTTCTCAACCCCAAAAATCCCGCACAAAATGTCGCTACGGGCCTCCGAAACTGGCGAAATTGTGCTGGAAGATTGCTTTGTACCCGATGAAAACGTATTTCCAGACATTCGCGGTCTCAAAGGGCCTTTTACTTGCCTGAATAGCGCCCGTTATGGCATTGTTTGGGGGGCATTGGGTGCTGCCGAAAATTGCTATTACCGTGCCAAAAAATACGTCTCGGAGCGCCTTCAATTTGGTTATCCGCTCGCGGCTAACCAATTGGTACAAACCAAACTTGCTAATATGGCAACCGACATCACGGCGATGCAACTTTTTGCTTGGCGATTGGGCAACCTGCACGATCAAGGACAAAACATCCCGCCGCAAGTCTCTTTGGCCAAACGTTACAACTGCGGCAAGGCTCTCGAAATAGCACGCATTGCCCGCGATATGATGGGCGGAAATGGAACAAGTGGCGAATTTCGGGTGATCCACCACGCCGTAAACCTCGAAAGTGTGAATACCTACGAAGGAACGTATGATATTCATGGCCTGATTTTGGGGCGCGAAATAACGGGCATTCAGTCCTTCCAGCCACGCGGTAACGATTTGGCCTAATACACCAAACCCGAACAGACTTGGCTAAAGCCGTTTGTGCTGGCCGTTCCACGCAACCCCACGCTGAAGCATGGGGTTAATTTCAAGCGAGAAAACAGGTGGCAACGTCGCTCGTCTAAATAGACGATGTAAAGCAAGTAAAAACAAAGCCAAATGCTACATTATCTCCATCCTTTAGGGCGAGGATGAACGCAACCCAAAAGCAATAGCTTGGAAGAGATGAAAAGTGAAGCAAGGCATTAACTCCGTCCTTCAGGGCGGAGTAGTCGGCTCCGAATAGCATTGGGCTTTAGCCCTGAACGATGGCAAAAGGTGTATGCCGTGCGCTGGAAATGGTTTTCTACGAAGATGTCACCCCTGCGGGGCTGTGCTTAGTCATGGCTAAAGCCGTTTGTGCTGGCCGTTCCACGCAACCCCACGCTGAAGCATGGGGTTAATTTCAAGCGAGAAAACAGGTGGCAATGTCGCTCGTCTGAATAGACGATGTAAAGCAAGTAAAAACAAAGCCAAATGCTACATTAAGCCGTCCTTTAGGGCGGAGATATGAACAACCAAAAGCAATAGCTCGCCAGAGACGAAAAGTGAAGCGATTAACTCCGTCCTTCAGGGCGGAGTAGTCGGCTCCGAATAGCATTGGGCTTTAGCCCTGAACGATGGCAAAAGGTGTATGCCGTGCGCTGGAAATGGTTTTCTATAAATATGCCGCCCCGATGAGCGAAGTTCATACTTGTTGGATGAAGTACATCGGAAAGCTACAGCTACTACTCGTAAAGGGTTTACGATCCATCATGGTGATCGTTGATTAACCCATAACTCATGCTACACAAAAACCGTATCGAACTTCAGACAACGTGTATGATCCATTAGACACCCCTCCTAAGACTTGGTACTGGTCTTAAAACATTAAAATTTAATCCAAAAAATTTATTTTCATATACTTATGAGAAATTTTGGTTGTACGAATAGCCCGACGTAGAAGAACTTTTTAATTTGGCACGAGTTTGTATATACTCAATATCAAACAAGGTTAGAACCCCTTATTTTACATCAACACTGAAAACACTAAACAGGAGGATAAAACAATGAACAACCTCAAGAACTTACTCACCGCAATGGTAATCGCAACAATGGCCTTAACGAGCATGGTTGGTTGTAACGCCAGTAAAACCGCAAAAGGTGCGGGTATTGGTGCTGCTGCAGGTGCTGCCCTTGGTGGGTTATTGGGCAACCGTTCAGGAGAAGCCGGAAAAGGTGCTGCCATCGGTGGGGCCATAGGAGCGGCAGTAGGTGCTATCATTGGCGACCAAATGGATCGTCAGGCAGCAGAATTGAAGCAACAATTGCCGGATGCCGAGGTAGTTCGGGATGGCGATGGCATCAAAGTCGTGTTTAACTCTGCAATTTTATTCGGTTTTGATTCCGATAAGTTGCAGGCCAATGCCCAGCCCGACCTCAAAGACCTTGCAACGTCCATGAAGACTTATTCGGGAACGGCGCTTGAAATCATCGGACATACGGATAGTGTAGGCTCAGATTCCTACAACCAAAAACTTTCCGAACGTCGCGCCACCTCGGTTGCGTCATTCTTGAAAGGACAAGGTGTTGAAAATACACGTTTGGCCACCAAAGGAATGGGTGAAACCCAACCAGTTGCCGACAATGCTACCGAAGCTGGTCGTCAGCAAAACCGTCGCGTAGAAATCAAAATCAACGTTACGGAAGAATATCGCCGCCAGTTGGAGCAACAACAAGCACAATCCGGCTCAAACGGATAATATGATAAATTGGTCATAAAAAAGTCGCCCTGTAAACTACAGAGCGGCTTTTGGCTTTTTTGGGATGCTACTTTGTAGTTGCGACCGATAAAATACGTTGGAGGTCGCCGGATGATACCGTTAAAATCCCGCTCGGTACAATGCGCTTGGTCATCGCTACCCAGTTTGGTTCTTTACTGAAGACCTTCTTGAACATGGGCAAAGCCTGCTGCATCCTTCCGGCATTGGCCAACGAAACAGCCGTCCAAAACTGCATCTCCACATTTTCTGGAAACGCGGTCATCGCCGCACCATACTCGCGAAGTGCACCTTCTTCATCGCCCTGTTCTACGGCCAAGTCGCCATTGTTCATCCTTTCATAGGCTCTGAAGACCGTGAGCAAACGGCGCATCTCGGAAACGGCTTGTGGGTGATCTTCCACCCGTAGGTCAACAGTTTTGTCTTTCCATGGCTCATTCGAGGCAGTTTGGCGAACCACCAACATGGCAGCGGATTGTTGGCCACGTGCATCACCACCTACGCCTTGTGCTGCTTCGAGGGCTGCCATCATGCGTTCTGCCAAAGGCATTCCGGCGCTCGCTTCGTAGGCACGAGACATGGCACGCGGCACTTGGTCGGTAAGCATCATGTTGGCTTGAACGCTGTACCCTTTGCCTTTAACATGTCCCGCCTCTGCCACACATTTTGCTCCGGTGTAAACCGCCACATTGCCTTTTGCATCTACGATGGCAAGTTGACGAAAATCGCGCCCGGCATCGTCCCGAATAAGTTTATCCGCCGCTTCCTGTGCTGTTAGACCCGCCTTTAGCATCGCCAAACCCTTTGGCCCGAAGCTCGCATTTACAAAAGATTGGGTGGCAATAGCGCCTACGCCAGCTTCTGCCCAACTCACAATACTCCCGACCGAAAACCAATGAGATTGTACGGCCACCCCCACCTCGCCCGTTGTGCTGTCTCGTGCCACAATCGAAAAGGTGTGTGCAAAAGGATCCGCGATAGGCGGTAGCGGTTGTGTAGGAATTTGCGCAAAAACCCAGAATGGAACCTGTAAGACTAAAAAAAACAGACGTTTCATTGTGTTATGTTTTTAGATTAGATTACGGCATATACAATACCTCGTTTGTCATTATGCACCACAACTCAATATAACATCTATCCTATAAAAATCTACCCGCCATGAAAAACGCCATAAGATTTCTGCTTCTCTGGTTCTGGAGTCCTTTTGTATTTGGGCAAGAACTTCACGAGATCACCGACCACCTCGTGTCCCTTAAAGCACCACTTCAGAAAAGCGAAGCTACGGGTACGGCTACGTTGCGCGAAAGTGATTGGATTACGCCCCCATTTGATGTCGTATTCGTACAAGGTATCCTTTCAGATGCACGGACGCAGGGTTTTGTGCGCTTTTTCGACGGGGTTTCGTGGAGCAAAAACGAGCCGCTCCGGTTATTTTTAACGGGTGAGCGCGGGCAATTTGTAGCAACGTACCAAAACCCCACCCCTTTGCATCGGGTACGAATGGCGCTTGAATTTTCCGCGCCTTCCAACCAGCCTGTTTATATCCAAGAAGCCGGTGTGCAGTTTACGGCGCAAATGGAGGAACGCACCTTACGCTATTCGGAAGAGCAGGCCGCAACCGTTTCGGCGTCAGGGCGGCTTAAAGCCCCAACCGTCATCCGTCGAACGGAGTGGAATGCACGTCCATTTGGACAGACCGATCCAGCTGGCTGTCCGGCTCCCTCACCGCAACCTTATTACACCTATTTGACCTTCCATCATACCGCAGGGCCAAAGGCAATAACGCTTGCAGAGGGTAAGTCCCGCATGAAAAGCATTCAAGACTTCCATATGGACGGAAATAAATGGTGCGATATTGGGTATCAGTTCCTGATGGACACTTCTGGACGGGTATATCAAGGACGTCCTTGGGTAAATGAAAGCAAGCGAATAGTAGATGGGCCACAGTTGGTGATTGGTGCGCACGTTTCCGGCGGGAATACGGGCAATATTGGCATTTCTCTTATGGGCTGCTTCCATCCGGCAGAGGCAAATTGTAGCGATGTTATTGCGCCAGCTGCGATGGACTCGCTCGTAAGCTATTTTAGTTTTATGGCCGAGACCTACAAAATCAATCCAGATAATATTCGCGGGCATCGGGACTTTAATACCACCAGTTGTCCGGGAGACAACAATTATAAGTTGTTATCGGAGATACGTACTAAGGTGAAAAATGCCTTAATAACCCCAAATGAGCAGGAAAAAACCTTGCCAGAAACCTCCGTCATGGAAGCCATCTTCCCCAATCCCGTCGCCTATCGGGCAAAAATTCGGTATTATCTGAAGGATGCCGGTCAAACAGAACTTTCCCTTTACGATGCACAAGGGCGTAGGGTGTCTGTACTTTCAAATGATTTCCGGTTTGGTAAAACATGGTACGAAGAACCGATTCTGGTTTCTGGGTTGCCCAATGGCACCTATTTTTTGGTGCTTACGCTTCGTAATGGGGCACAAAACCTTCTCCGCAAAACCCAGCCAATTGTTGTTTCTCGCTAATTTTATTTCAGTTTTTGATACGTTTCTTTTAGCGACTGAATGGCCGTTTCCCAGTTGTATTCTTGGAATACCATTGGGCTGTTTTTACGCCATTCTGCACGCGCGCCCTCATTGTCAACCATACACTGAAGGGTTGCGACCAAAGCCGCTGAGTTCTCCGGATCTACGGTTTGTCCTACATTGAACCTTTTGATGACGTTCTCAATCTCTGGCAAAGCACTGGCCATAACCGGAAGACCTACCATTAGGTACTCGAATAATTTATTGGGGAGCGCAAACCGATGATTAAGGCAGGTATCTTCCAAAAGAGTAACACCAAAATCAGCACCGGCGGTCATCCTGAGCAGTTCGTCGGGTGGAACTGGAGCCAAAAAGCGCACCTTATCGTCTAAGCCAAGACGAATGACGAGGTTCTGTAAATGCTTTTTAAGTGGTCCATTCCCCAAAAAAACCAAAACGGCATTTTCCACCTCTTCCATCGCACGGATCAGTAAGTCGCATCCCCGACTTTGCTGCATATTCCCTTGATGCAGGATCAGTACCTTGTCATCGGAAACATTGGCGGCTCTCCGTAGCTGGTTGTTGGGCAAAATATCCTTCCTAAAAGCCGGTACATTGTGTAGTACGGGCGGCTCTGGAATGTCATAAAACATGGAAAGGCGTTCTGCAATACTCTTACTCACAGTAAAAACCGCATCCGCTTTGGGGACATATCGCCAAGACAACAGATGCCAAAATAGGGTGATCCAAGGGCGTTTGCTGGTTGCCGCCACATACGGATACAACTCGCGGGAGTCGAACACAAGTTTTGCTTTATGCTGACGTGCTGCCTTTGCCATGGCAGGCAAAACATATAAATCGCTGGCATGGTAGATGGTAGCAGGCGTCTTAACGACGGCACGGCTAAATACCTGATGCACCCGACGGAAGAAGTGCATCCCACTTCCTTTTGGTGTAGGTAGAACATGTAACCTAAAGCCCTCGCCAAACGGATGCCCGGCATCTGGTGGCCCAAGGGTATAGGCTTCTATCCGAAATCCCATCTCCAAAATAGCACGGAATTGCTTAACGGCTCGGGAATTCATCCTTACGTCTCCGGTGAGGGCAAACACCACGGTTGGTGTATCGGACATATTTGCGGGTTTGGGTAAGCAGGCTGTGTACGAAAGAATATACATGATTCAGCCCACTTTAGAAAACAAGAATGGGGAACAATGATGAAGAACGTATGCGCACCCTGCTCGGTTGGGGTAAGGTGCATGACTGGAGCACACTAAAATGGCAAGAGGGGAGGACGTACCAGTTACAACCTATGGGTAACGTTCGTATCGGGCTAATCAGACTATGGGCGATCAAATTTTACACCGCCACCAAGATGATTAGACTGCCTTTAGTCTCATCGAAGCAACATTTTTCTATGAGGAGGTAAAACTTGGCTGTGTATAGCTGTACCCAATCTACCAAGAATCCCATCTTCACTTTCCATGCGCCTCCATTATCCCAAAACCAATGATTTCACTCAGCCTTCAAGACAATATGAGAAAGGCTTTTTATCCAAGCGCACCTCAAATTCCCCACTCGTAAAGCGCACCGTTTCGGTAGGATGTTCGCTATTTCGGAAGGCTACCGTAAAAGAAACCGCTAACCTTTCTGGGTCTCCATGGATATACCGAATCTCCACTTGCGGGTTAACCGAAGTATCCAACAAGAATTTGCGTGTGGGTAAACAGAGTCCTAAGTCCCATAATCCGGTCATTTCGGCATTCAGAACAGACGCTCCTTCCTTGAGGGCAAACGTAAGCTGCAAAGTGCGCTGCGTGGCTTCGTCGTAGGTCTGTGCAACCACCTCGCCAGATTTGTAGCTATTGGGCTTCAGGGTAATGGTGCTGTTCCACAAAACATTGTTTCGTTTTGCCGTTACCGTAGCCTCTAAGGGCGTTGAAGTTTGGCTCGGATCACAACCAACAAAGGTCAAGAGCAGTGCGATCAGTAGGGAAGAAGGTAAATATTTCATATGGTTGACTTTTTCGATTTTACACCAAAAGTCCGAACGTCAACCAATCTATTTATAACCAGTGATGCGTCCGGTACCAGTTTATGGTTTCCGACATCCCTTGCGCGAGGGAGGTCGTGGGGTTGTAGCCAAAGTGGTCTTTTGCTTTTTGGATGGACAACCGCCAAACATGTTGGGCCTCCTTCGCTTTTTCACGATTAAGTGGTGGGTATTGCCCAAACCACCCACCAATGGTTTCTAATAATGCACCCAAAGGTGTAATCAAAGGGACTGGAACATGAAGTGTAAAAACTTTTTTGTCTAAAGCACGCGCAACGGCATCCCGAATTTCGTGCCAACTATGGTCTTCGTTTCCCAAAAAATAGGTTTCTCCTGAAGTTCGGTGAGATTGTGCCGCCATTATCATCCCTTTTACCAAATCTTGCACATATACTACATTGATTTGGGGGGTGTTTCCCTTGCCTACAATGGGCGCAATCCCTCGGTTTACTGATTGGATAAAGGTGAAAATATCGGCTTCTCGCGGGCCATACACCGAGGGTGGCCGAATGATGGTAACGGGTAAGTGTGCAAAATATGGCCAAACAGCCTCTTCCATGAGGGCTTTGCTTTTGCCATATTGGCTTATCGGATTCAGAGCGGCACGTTCGGTGAGCGGGAACTCTGCCGGGCCGGCAGCGGCTTGACTACTGGTAATGACCACTTTCCGGATGTTTGGTGCGGTTTGTTTAACCGCTTCTAATAGGCGCGTCGTCGCATGGACATTGGCTTCTAAAAACGCCGACCATTCCTTAGATCGGGTTAAGCCCGCCACATGATACACCTCGTCAACCCCGTTGCAGCCGGCATTCAAGGTTTCGAGTTTGTCCATGCCGCCGACGATGGGTTCGATCGGCAGTCCCTTTAACCACTTCAAGTCTTTACGAACCAAGCACCGCACCGTATAACCTTGTGCCAAAAGGGTTTCGGCAAGATGACTGCCTACGAATCCGGTTCCACCAGTCAAAAAAGCAATGGGCATAAGCAGCGTATTTTACCTTAAAGATTAGGGGTTAAAACACAGGGGCGCCATCTTCGCCAATCGAGCCAATCATGTGCAGAGCGCCATCACGATCCTCGGCCATTAACACCATGCCTTGGCTTTCGAGGCCACGCATTTTTCGGGGAGCGAGGTTTGCCACCACCACCACACGTTTGCCCACCACTTCTTCCGGCGCATACTGCTGTGCAATTCCAGAGAGGATTTGGCGTTTCTCAAAACCAAGGTCTATTTGTAAAGCCAACAATTTATCGGCTTTGGGAACCCGCTCCGCTGCGATGATCGTCCCCATCCGAAAGTCCAATTTTGCGAAATCGTCGTAAACGATGGTGTCTTTTAGCGGTGCAAAAGTGGCTTCGGGTGTGACGGCTAAAGTAGGTGTTTGTAATGCTTTCGAACGTTGGTGGAGGATGTCTAATTGGGCTTGTATGGCACTGTCTTCAATTTTTGTGAACAAAATGGAGGGAGGCGCTACGGCTGATCCCGCTTCGAGGAGGCTTTGGCCTGCTTCGTCCCATCCTTTTACGCCAATGTAGCCGTCTGGCATACTACTTCGGATGTCTTGCATATGAAGCATTGCCCGTAGCTTCGACGCCGTATCGGGCAAGACCGGCTCCATTACAACGGCAAGCGTTGCGCAAATTTGAAGGGCGACATGGATTACATTGCCCGCAGCCACTTCATCGGTTTTACGCAAATGCCAAGGGGTGGTATCGGCAAAGTATTTATTCCCCAATCGGGCCAAATTCATCGTTTCAAAAACAGCATCTCTAAACCGAAATTCCTCGTAACACGTCCCAATTTTTGACGGATAAGTGTTCAATTCGGACAAAATCGCTAGATCGGCTTCTGAGGGATTAACCAATGGGGGTACATGGCCACCATAGAAGTTCTTGGTAAAGGTTAGCGCCCGATTCACAAAGTTCCCCAAAACATCCGCCAATTCCGAGTTGACCCGCGTTTGGAAATCCTTCCAAGAAAAATCGCTGTCTTTGGTTTCTGGAAAGATACCCGACAAAGCATAGCGCAACAAGTCCGGTGGGAACACTTCTAAGTATTCATGCAACCAAACCGCCCAACCGCGGCTTGTGGATAGTTTCTGCCCTTCGAGGTTCAAAAACTCATTGGCGGGTACTTGGTCTGGGAGTACAAATTCGCCGTGTTCGGCCAACATTGCCGGAAAAATCAGACAATGGAAAACAATATTGTCTTTACCGATAAAATGAACCAATTTTGTATCACGATCCATCCAATACGTGCGCCAAAGATCGGGATCGCCCTTTTCATTGGCCCATTCTTTTGTGGCCGAGATGTAGCCAATTGGTGCATCGAACCATACATACAACACTTTTCCAGCCACATCCGTACCATCAGCGGCATCCTCAGGAACGGGAATACCCCAAGAGAGGTCGCGCGTCATGGCGCGGTCGGCCAATCCGGCTTGAAACCAACTGCCCACCTGACCAAGGACGTTTTTCTTCCAGTGCGCTCGTTCTCCGATCCATTTTTCCATTTTGGACTGGAGTTCGCCCATCGGCAGATACCAATGTGTGGTCTCTTTTTTTACAGGAATGGCCTCTGTAATGGCACTTCGGGGATTGATGAGTTCGTCTGGACTGAGGGACGTTCCACATTTTTCACACTGATCGCCATAGGCATCTGGATTTCCACAAATCGGGCATGTTCCGCGCACAAAGCGATCTGCCAAAAAAATACCCGCTTCTGGATCAAAGAGTTGTTGATTGGTCTTACGGATGAATTTGCCTTTTTGCGCCAAAACCCTAAAAAATTCTTGACTGGTCTTGTAGTGTGTGGGCGAGGTGGTTTTCCCATAATAATTAAAGGAAACCCCCAAACCATCAAAGGCACGCTTCATCACCTCGTGGTAGCGATCCACAATGTCGTGCGGCGAAACGCCTTCGGAGCGGGCTTTGAGCATAATGGGCACGCCGTGACCATCGGAGCCACAAATAAAGACCACATCACGGCCTTTTAAGCGTTGATACCGTACATATAAATCGGAAGGAAGGTATGCACCAGCAATATGTCCGAGATGTAAAGGGCCATTTGCATAAGGCAATGCCGCTGTTACTAAAATTCGTTTATGATCCATTGCTAAAAGAGGAAATCGGGTATTCCGTTTTGGTATTTCGTTTTGTAAAAGATGTAATATGCAACGTTTTATCGCTACATACAAACGAAGGATGGAGGAAAACGAAGATGGTCTCTTGTTAGGAGTACGTTTCGTCTTGTGGGTCTAACGAGAGTTTAAATTCTGGAACTTACGCAAAAAAAACCGCCAAGCGAGTGCCGAGCGGTTTTACATTGTAAACAATTCTTTAGGACGGTTTAAAACCCAACTCCGATATGGAGGCCCGCCATAAAGTGGCCTTCATGCCCTTCGCCGATCATATATCCTGCGGTGGGGGCAACATGAATTGGCCCGACGGGAATGTGGTAGTGTAGGTTAAGCGAGGCGGCAAACTCCCATTCATCGTGGTGTTTTAGGTACATCGGATCCGCACCGACATGGAGTTTTGGCGTGAGTTTATAAACCAAGGGGATAGAAATGCCCTTTTGCTCGTGTTCGGTCATTCCTACAAATCCCAGTCCTACACCCAATTTCTCCCCACTTCCACGCAGGAAACGTACAAAATGGACATGGTACATCCAGCCACTTTCGCCGATGCTTTTCATAAGCCCTGCACCTACGTGGTTGGGATGAGACATATCGTGGCCTTCATGTTGGGCAAAGACAGCAGTTCCAGAGAACATAAGGGCTAGTAAAAACAAAATTTTTTTCATAATCAAATGGCGTTGTTTGGGTTTATGGATGCGAAAAACGTTTATCCGAAAGGAACGAATCGTCTTTCAAGGTCTTAAGGAAAGCAAGGAGAACCCGTTTATCGGTATCCGAGAGAGCAATACCACGCCGTCCGTTCTGGTTCAGCAAAGGGTCTAAGTTCTCTGTTGCCTGAACACCACTGTTGTAATGCTCTAAGACTCGCGCTAAAGAAGAAAATCTCCCGTCGTGCATATAGGGCGGTGACTCGGTGACATTCCGAAGGGAAGGAACCTTGAATGTTAATCGGTCTTCGTCTTTTAGGGTAATCAGGGCGCGTCCCAGATCAGGGTTTGGTGTTGGCTTTAAGCCATTGTTTCGGAACTTCAGATCGGTAAACAGAGGCGCAGGGTGGCAGGTAGCACATTTAAGGTTAAACACCCGCAAGCCTTCTTCCTCATCCGCTGTCAAGGTAATGCCGGCTTCTTTACGGATATAGCGGTCGTATTTGCTATTGGCAGAAACCATCATGAGCATAAACTGGGACAGTGCTTTTAAGAAGCGGGCTGTTGTGACGTCCTCCGTACCATAGGCACTTCTGAACAAAGCAGGGTACTTGCTGTCTTTTCGGAGTTTCTCCAAAACACGATCCAAGGACTCGTCCATTTCGTTCACATTCATAATCGCACTTGGGGGCTGAAGATCAAGGTCATGAACACCACCATCCCAAAAGAAATCGGAGTGCCAAGCAAGATTGAATAGCGCTGGCGCATTTCTTGTACCGAGCCGATCATCTATTCCATGACTCACGTCATGGTCGAAGTGCGAGAAAGCAGCCTCTTGTTGGTGGCAATCGGCACAACTGATCGAGCCATCCCGGGAAAGTTTTCCGTCATAAAACAAGGCACGCCCCAGTTCAAAACCGGCAGTGGTTATGGGTGTGTTCTCGAACCGATAGACAGGATCAGGAAACCCTTCCGGCGTCTTGAAAGAGACTTCCGTCGGGGTTTCCGGCGTATCTACCGTCGAACAACCCGCAATCAGGAGGAGGATCCAGATGCGTTTCATACCGTTATTGTTTAAGGAACGTTGGGTTGTAAAGCCTTCAGGGTATAGGCTTTCGCATAATTTGCAGATACGTTTGCACCTAAAGGATTAACCATGATCACCGGATCTTCGGACAGTTTCATGGTGTATGATCCGGTGAAAACCTTTAAGACGTCCATCTTAACATCCACTTGTGGCGTTTTATTTTTGCGGATCTTTAATACATCGGTATCAAAGGCAAGGGTGTTGTTTTTAAGGTTATTAATGGTCTTTACGGGCGGCGTGCCAAATCCACCACCATATTGGCCAATATGGTATCGGTAATTGGTTGTGCCGTCGGTTGCAGGTTTGGCTTGTGGAGAAGCCCCCTCCATTTTGAAGAAGATATAGCCCGAATTCCAAGACCAATACATCCCTTTTGCTTTTCCGGCGATGTCTAAGGTTCCGGTACGCTTAGAAACATCCATTGTATTGCGGAGGCTATCCACCCCAATCATATAGGTTAGTGCTTTGTAATTGCCCGCAGGTACATCGGTTAGGGTAAGTGTCAGGCTGGTTGGGTCGGACTCGTCCACCAAGAAGTAGGAAGATTCTTGTGGATAGGCCACCACTTTACCATCTTCGGTGGTGAGTTTGATGTTGCTTACAAAGTACTTTAGGGTGGTAACATTGAAGGTCTCGCCGGCGGCATTGGTATAGTTTCCGGTTTCCATAACCAAGTCTTTGTCGCCCGCTACATTATCGAATGCGATTTTTAAGGTTCCCTTGTCGGTGGCACTAAAGCCATCATTTTCAAACAAGTCACAACCAGCGCCTCCAAACAATAAGAAGAAGGCACTTAATAAATATTGAAGTTTCATGGATAAATATTTGGGATTTTTCAGACAAAATAAACCCATCATCTGTGCAATTAAACAAGATGAAATACCTTTTTAATTTGAAGAAATTACAACACCATCATGCCATCATTTTTAATAAATGAAGTGCATCATGAAGCCATTCTCCGGCAAAGAGGGCATGGGTTTGGGTAAACGACGATTGGCCAAAGTGGCTTAGGCGAAGAGATTGGGCGGATGGTCAATTTCGACGGGGATGCCCTTCAACGGATGGTCATCCTTGCATAAAAGCACTTTTTTTGGGGTAGAACCATCCAGCCGGAGCGAGGGGTCATTCAGCGGAGCAACATAAACAAGGCCCACTAATTGTTGCTCTACAGAACCCTTTTCTTGTTGTTTTTGTTGATCTTGATCCGTTTTTTGCAATCTTAGGCGCAAATAGCATTTACCGTTACATTGCATCCCTGGCTTGTTACGGTTAATGCACAATACTTTGCGAATGTAATCTTGACGCCGCACAAAATCGAGTTGTACCCATAACGGAACCAACCCTTGTATGACCAACAAGAGCAGGAGTGTCGGGGTAAGAAATGCGCGAGTCGTTTGCATAAGTTGCTTAAAATGAGCCAAACAAAACTAAGAAGGCTGTTGTTTAAATCCTAATTTAAAAACGTGATTTTTGTTTGAAGATCATTGTTTTTATTTTGTCGTTAATCATATAAATAAAATTAAAAAAAATGGCCTAACAAAAAATGTCAGGCCATTTGGCTTGCGATTAATCAAGCATTTTATTGTTTTATGATTTTTCCAGTATGGCTTTGTCCATTCACCGATAACCGATAGATATATACACCGGCGGGGAGTCCATTAGCCTGAAGAGCCACCTCATGTTGTCCGTCCGCCACTTGCTCGTTCAGTACGGTTTGAACGGTTCTGCCAAGAACATCGTGCAGGGTAAGTACGACCTGAGCGGATTTTCCCGTGGCAAAACGCAGCGTGGACGTCGTTGTAAAAGGATTAGGGAAGGGTTTTTCAACCACAAAAACGGCTGGCTGTGTGCGTTCTTCCTCACGGGAAGTGGCTGAGTTGCCTGTTCCAGCGAGGGAGACATTCAAGGTGCTACCACTCGAAGGGCTAATGCTCAGGATGCCATTGTAGGAGGAAATGGTGGAAGGCGCAAAACGCACCCGAATGGGGGTGTAGCCATAGGCCGGAACCGACCCACTACTCCCCGATACGATACTAAACCCTGTACCGGATAGCGAAGTGGTATAGGTGAAGGCGGCATTACCACGATTAATCACGTTTATTTCGGCCTCTAAGGTTTGTGTAAGACCAATTTCGCCATAATCTTCGGCGGTTGGTACGGCTGTCGCTAAGACACTGCTTGGTACTCCTGTTGCCGTACCGTAAAAAGAAGAAATTCGGTTTGCAAATTCGGGGTGATCTACAAAGGGATTTCGGTTGTTCTGGAAGTTCATAATACCCGTATTGCGTGCTTTTTCTTTGGCATCTGGCGGGTCATTGGTATGCCATTGGCGGAGGGCTGTTTCTTGGGTACTGGTAAAAAAGCCTCCTAAATTGCCATAACGCACCATAAAGTAAAACAGCGAGCGGGCGGTATTGCCTTTTTGTACGTCTCTTGGTTCATAGACATTGCTCAAAAGGTAACTCCATTCGCCAGAGCCAGCATTGGTACAAGTTCCATTTTGCGACGGGATGTCTTTGTCGTGACACCGAACACCACTTCCGGTGCGGTTTACATTGCCAAAGGGGAAGTTTGCCCGTTCGTTATTGGCGTCCACATCCGTAGGGTAGAGGTGGTGAATATCAGAAACCATTGGGTTGTTTTGGTTAAAAAACGACTGCGGCCACGTATGTTCTGTGTTTATGTATTCCGGTGACGAGGCACTTGGGCGTTGGGTGCTCGTGGACATGGTTACCAAGCGGCCTGTATAGATGCACTCAAGTGTCTTGGTATTATTTCCGTTATTAATGGCATCTATAGTGATGCCAAACATGGCATTCCGCGAGGTGTCGTAGCTGTTGTTGGTGTTGTTTTTGATGATGTTGTTGAGGGCTGTTTTCAGCGCTTCCCCCCAAAGGTCTTGCGTAGAAAGATAATAATCGGTTTTGCTCCCATAGTCCTCATTATAAACGGCTCTGGCAGAGAGGGCAACCTCTACCACCTCTACCCCATTTTGTGCTTCTACCGTAAGCACGTCTTTGTACGTGAGGTTATCTGGAGAAGAAAAGGAGACGGTGATGATCTGGTTTCCAGATGCCGCTACGGTGAATGGTGTGACAGGAGTGGCCGAAAAGTGGGTATCGTAAATACTTATCTTTTCTACGGTTACAGATTCAGCTCCCGGATTTAAGAGCGTAAAAGTTTTGGTGCATACGGTGTCAAAGGTACAATCCCCAAGGTCTAAGGCGGTGACATCCACTTGTAGCATGGGGCGGTTTTGTGCGCTACTGATTAAAGGAAATAGCACACACAAAAATGTAAGGAGGTGTTTATATGGCTTGTTCATGGTTTTGGGTTTCATTTGGAGAAGAAATAGGAAAACAAAAGGCGCTTAGCCGAATCTGCCAAGATACGACAGCTTTTCGGATAAACGCCCAAACATTAAGTGGATAAACGATCTGTTAAAAATCCCAACGCCGATTAGGGTCTGTCGGTAAACCCGGAACCCAAGTGGTATTCGGATTGGTAATGACGGGCGTTGTTGGGTTAGACGCAGGCGGATTGGTCCAGAAGTTTTGGTTCACCCAGCGCTTCAAAGCGGCATCCGTGGTATCCCCAAAGAGCCTTCCGGGACAAAAAGTACCATTCACACCACCTGTATAGCCGGGTGTATGGCGATGGCCAGAGATTTGATCGGGACGAATGCGATAAGAACTGAGCATCCAACGTAGCAACGCAACGGTTGAAGTTTGTTGTGCGGGCGTCATGACCTCGTTACGTGCCGCGATAAGTTCCACACCCAAAGAATTTGCATTGGCTCCTCGACAATGCCACGCACGATCGGAGTCCCGCACCATCTGATAGATTTTCCCGTCTTTGTTCACCAAATAATGGGCGGAACGTTGGGTGCGTGGGTTTTGGTACTGTGTAATGACTTGTGCCAAGTTGGGATTATCGGAACAATGCAGGATGATCCGAGAAATGGTACTGCCATTGCGCGACTCTGCATTGGGGCTTTCAAAAAAACCCGAGACCAAGGGTTTGGTATAAGGCTCCGAGGTTCCCGCCCCTGCATGGTCATCGGGTGGTGTTGGTGTGGTTGGTTGCGATGAGATGCCGAGCAATTGGTTTGCTTCTGGCAAGAGATTCAAGACCTTGTCCACATATGCCGGATTGGTAGAATAGCGGGGTGCGATGAAGTCTAAATAGCTTTGTGCCGTTCGGGAGTTTTGTCGCCAGCCAAAATAGGGAGAACGATCCATAAACTTCCAGAATCCCCGAATAAACGCTACATTATCTGCAAAACCACAATAATAGTCGCCACCATCGCTTGCCATATAAAACACAGGAACGGCAAATCCCTGCATCTCGTTTCTGTACTTTAGCCCAGCATAATTATAATATTGTTGCGAAAGTTGTGAAAACCCTCTCCCCGACTCTAATATCCATTGGGCTAAAGAGACAGCCCGAAGTTGCGGAAACTCCATCGGAAAGGTTTTGTATGCTACTGCCAAACTGGCAAAGCGGGGTGCATAATTGGGCATAAGGTGCAAACTTGAGTTGTATAAAGAGACGTTTATGCCCAAACGAAGAATCACTGTTTTCGGTTCCAATCAAAGCCAAATTTACGCCGTTTCGGTGGCTCTTATTGGCCATAAAACCTGTACTATGGCTTTAAATACCTTTGGGCATGGACTATGGACGGACATCCGTGTTGCATATCCGCCCTTTCACCTCCGAAGACCCCGGAGGTATGCGGGTGTGGTGTCTGTGTTATTGATGCCAGTTATGGATTTCAAACCATTGTTGCTAAATGAATGAGCTTTTTGGACTCCAGCCATATCCACCCAGAATAAAAAAAGTCCGGTTGTTACCCATATTCGACCTCCATGATTGAAGGGTTTCGTAGGAAGTTATCGTTTTTTACTGACTTATGGTGTAGGTAAAATCCCACATTCTCGAAAAGATCAGGTGGTTTTGCGGTAATTCAAAATGGCTAAGGTATTTAAGGCCACCACAAATCCCGCCATTTTAATAAAGAATGGCCATAGGTCTATAAAGCCACTTCCTTTCAGGAGTACCAGTCGCAAGACCTGCACCATGTACGAAACGGGATTGAACCAAGTGAGTACTTGTGCCCAAGTTGGCATACTTTCGATGGGGGTAAAAACACCGCCCATGAGCAAAAAGACCAGCATAAAAAACCACGAGATAAACATGGCTTGTTGTTGCGTATCGGAAATGGTGGAGAGGAACAAGCCAAAGCCTAAAATGGCCAGCAGGAAAAGTCCGGCAAAACCGAATAAGGCGAACATATTCCCGACTGTGGGTAACCCAAAGACCAATTTTGAAAACCCCAAGCCTAATGCCAAATCAAAAAGACCAATGACCCAAAAGGGGATGAGTTTGCCAATTATAAACTGGTATTTGTGAATGGGTGTAACGTTTATTTGCTCAATCGTGCCTATTTCACGCTCCCGAACGATGTTTAAACTGGCCAACATGGAGCCGATAATGGTGATGAGGACGGCTAAAATACCGGGGACAAAGAAGTTTTTATAGCTCCGGCTTGGGTTAAACCATTCCGTTGGGGCAATTTCTATAAAGCCAGATTGAATAACTGGCGGCGCAGGCATGGCGCGGAGCCGAATATTGGCGTTAAAATCGGCGATAATGCTTGCGGCATAATTCAGTCCCACCCCTGCTTTTACGCTGTTGATGGCATTTGCACCCAGATAAACGGATGGATTTTGCAGCAAAACCAAGTCTTTCTCAAACCCTGTCGGAATTTCGAGGGTCATGTCGCTTTTATCGGCCTGCATATGTTCGGCAGCGAGGCTGGGTGCATTGTCATAAAAAACCACCACAAACCGCTCGGAGGCATCCAATTGTTGTGTTAACTGACGCGAATACGAGGAGCGATCGTGATCCACGATGTGTAATCGCAGGTTGGAGATTTCGTAATTGGCCGCAAATGCCAAAATCATGGTTTGCATGATGGGCATCACAAAAATGATGGGCAACATGGCCTTATTTCGGACAATTTGCAGAAATTCTTTTTGTAATAATAGCAGAATGATACGCATGGTTTGGTTTGTTCAGGCGGTTAGGCAAGTCGCGTCTTAAAGTTTTTGATACTAATCTCCAAAAAAACGATGGTCATGGTGGCCAAAATCAATACATATTGCCAAACGAAGCCTATGTTTGCGCCTTTAATCATGATGTCCTTGATAATCACATTAAACCATTTTGCAGGGATCAGGTTGGAAATGAACTGGAGCGCTACAGGCATGCTCTCGATGGGAAAAATGAATCCAGAAAGCAAAACGGTGGGCATCATCAATCCCGTTGCCGAGATCATCATGGCAGCTTGCATGGTTTGTACTTTGGTAGAAATAAAAATCCCAAGAGCCAATGCCGTAAAGATATAAAGCAAGCAAATAGCCAAAAGCAGGGGCAAGCTGCCTTTGAAAGGCATTCCAAAAACAAACTTTGCCAGCCACAAAATGGTTAAGGTATTGACAAAGGAAAGGGCGATATAAGGAATGACTTTCCCGACAATGATGAGGGTCGGGTTTAGCGGCGAAACCAAGAGAATCTCCATCGTTCCGGTTTCTTTTTCGCGTGCGATGGTGATGGATGTGAGCATGGCAGAGACCAACATCAGTACGAGGGTGATTACACCGGGTACAAACATATACACCCCGCGCATTTCGGGATTATACGTCATGCGGTTTTCAATCTGAATGGTCATGGGCGGCGGCGCAGTGCTTTTTTCGAGTTGGTAGGATCGAATAATCGCACTTGCATAAGCGGTAAGGGTATTTGCGGTATTCGGGTCGGAGGCATCCGCAATCAGTTGGATTTGAGCTTTTCCACCGTGCAGTCGGGCATCATTCAAGAGTGGCGGGAAAACAATCCCCATTTTAACATCACCCCGTCTAAACGCCGCCTCCATCTCCGGCTGGGTTTGTACATAAAGACTCACTTTGAAATACCCCGAAGACGTCAGCCGTTGGAGAACCTCTTTTGAAGTTTGATCGTTCGCCCGATCTAAGATGACCATTTGCGCATCTCGGATTTCGTTTGTGATGGCAAAACCAAAAAGGATCACCTGAATGATGGGTAAGCCAAATAAAATCAACAAAGTACGGCGATCCCGCAGGATGTGGAGCAGTTCTTTTTTGACAAATGCGAGGAAGGGTTTCATGATTTATCCGGTTGTAGCGTCAGGTTTCTTTGAATTGACTGTTACGGGCAAGTCGGAGGAAAACATCATCCATTGTATCCACATCAAATTGTTTTTTCAAGGCTTTGGGTGTGTCTAAAGCATCTATCCGGCCATCCACCATAATGGAAACACGGTTGCAGTACTCGGCCTCGTCCATATAATGTGTGGTGACAAAAACGGTAATGCCCCGATCGGCGGCTTCATAAATCATGTCCCAGAACTGGCGGCGGGTTATGGGATCTACGCCGCCGGTTGGTTCGTCCAAAAAAACAATCTTGGGATCGTGCAAGATGGCAAGCGAGAACGAGAGTTTTTGTTTCCAACCCAAAGGCAGCGATGCAACCAAACTTCCGGCTTCGTCGTGTAGGTCTAAGCGCTCGAAAAGGGCATCGGCCTTGGTGCGAATTTCCGCCGCAGAAAGCCCATAAATTCCACCAAAAAACCGGATATTTTCCCAAATGGTAAGGTCTTCGTAGAGGGAGAACTTTTGGCTCATGTAGCCAATATTTTGCTTGATCTGCTCTGGTTGTCGGAAGACATCGAAGCCGGCAACCGTTGCTTCTCCGGAGGTGGGGCGGGAGAGGCCAATCAGCATCTTCATCGCGGTGGTTTTGCCTGCACCATTTGCACCCAAAAAACCAAAAATCTCGCCTTGTGCAACCTCAAAACTGATGGCATTGACGGCGGTAAAATCTCCAAACCGTTTGGTAAGAGACCGGACTTCTATTGCTTTCATGGGGCAACTTGGGTTTCCATCAATCCGATAAAACAATCTTCGATAGATGGGGTTATGGGGTAAATTTCAATATTCTGGTGGTGATTTTCCGCCAAGGTTATCGCTAAATCTTCTGGTGAAAACGTGGGCAGAACCGTAATATGGACTGTATCCCCAAAAGCAAAAGCGGACTTTATGGCCGGATGGGTACGCAAATCTTGGATGAGGCGGTACATTTGGTTGGAACTAACCGCCCAAAGTGCCTGATCGAACCGTTCTACTATGCCACTTGGGGTGTCTATTTGTAGCAATTCCCCTTTTTGTATCAAGCCTACACGGTCGCAACGGGTGGCTTCGTCCATATAGGGCGTGGAGACCAATATGGTCATTCCCCTCTGTTTGAGCATATCCAAAATATTCCAAAATTCCTTGCGGGAAACGGGATCAACGCCTGTTGTTGGCTCGTCGAGGAACAAAACCTCTGGGCTATGAATCAAGGCACAGCATAATGCCAGTTTTTGCTTCATCCCACCCGAAAGTTGGCCCGCTCGTCGGTTTTTAAAGGGAGCAATTTGCTCGTATATCGGGCGGATGTTTTCATAATTCGCTGCTATGGTTGTTCCAAAAATGGTGGCAAAGAAGTCGAGGTTTTCCGCAATAGTCAAATCTTGGTACAACGAAAAACGTCCAGGCATGTACCCAATTTCGGCGCGTAGGGCTTTGTAATTGGTCACAACATCGCGTCCATTTACCCGCGCCGTTCCGGTATCAGGAATAAGAAGTGTTGTAAGGATACGGAAAAGAGTGGTTTTGCCTGCACCATCTGGCCCGATGAGACCGAAAATCTCTCCGGGCTTAACCTCAAAGCTCACATTGCGAAGGGCTTCAACGTCTCCGTATCGCTTAGAAATTTGGTTAACGCGGATCATAAACGCTGGGGTTTGAGTCAGAATTTTACTTCGCCTGGCATACCGATTTTGAGTTCCCCTTTGCTGTTCGGGACCTGCACCTTGATGGCATAAACCAAGGTTGCCCGTTCTTCCCGTGTTTGTACGGTTTTTGGGGTGAACTCTGCCTTGGAGGCAATCCAGCTGACAGCTCCACTGTGCTTTCGGAGTTGTCCGTCTGGGCCATCCGTCATAACCGTTACCCGTTGCCCAATTTTTACCGTGGGAAGTTGGTTTCCAGTGATGTATGCCCGCAGGGTGAGTGTACTAAGGTCTGCAATTTTGTACAAAGGCTTGCCGAAATTGACAATTTCCCCTTTTGCGGCGTATTTGCTAAGAACCGTACCACTCACCGGATTTTGCAGGGTGGTACGTGCAATTTGGTCATCCAACTGTGCGATACGCCGCCCGAGAGGCTCCGCTTCCGAGAGGATACCCCGATTTTGAGTGCCTACACCCGCACGGGTTGCTTCAACTTGTCGCTTTAGGACGGCCACTTGCTGGTACTGCGTAGTAACTTGTTGTTTCTGTACGTCCATTTGTCGCTGGAGTACCGCAATTTGCCCCGTAATGTCGTCCAATTGCTTTTGGGTGGCCGCATTTTCGCGGATCAGGTTTTGCACACGTATTTTTTCCCGATCCAAGTTTGCGATTTGTTGACGGGTAACGGCCAATTGCTCTTCGCTGGCCTGTGCTTGATTTTGTGCCGCCACCATTTGTTGTTCTAAGACAGCCACTTGCGGTTCTGGGTCGCCTTGTTTTTCGTTCAGTGCTTCCAAACTGGCTTCTAATTGCGATTTTTGGAGTTCCAAATTGGTGGGATCAATGCTTCCCACCACCTGTTGCTCGGCTAAGGTCTGTCCTTCCTCTACGGTAAAGGTGAGGAGTTTTCCGGTGGCCTCGGCAGAAACAAGGGTTTCTTGCGCTTCAAAGTTGCCATAAGCATCCGGCGTGTCTGTTCCGGAGCCGCATCCGGTGAGGGCGGCAAGAAAGAAGAAAAGGTACTTTTTCATGATCCTATTTGTTTGGGACATCTGCGGTCGTGCGTCCGAGTGCATGTTCATATTGAATTAAGGCTTGAAGGCGTTGAATTTCTCGTAAGGCTTTGTTTTCCTTTGCCTGTGTTTCGTTGTTTAATTCGGACAAGTAATCGTTGGCGGTGGCAACTCCTTCGGTCATTTGTACCGAAACCGTTTGTTTGATTTTGGTTCGGAGAGCAATTAATGCCTCGTCTTGTGCCAAAAGTGCATCATGACGTGCAATTTCGTTCCACAACTGGCGGAGTTGAATGGTGAGATTTTGTTGGAAAAGGTCACGGTTTCGTTCAACCATCATGGCCTGTGTATGTACCGCATCCCGTTCATTCCGTGTTGCGCCAAAGTCCCACAACGTCCAATTAAGCCGCACTCCTACTATGCCAAAAGGCTGAAATCCAGATTTGAACATGTTGAGGCCGGGCTGACCATAGCCGCCTTGCGCATAAACCTGAACTTTGGGACGAATTTTGGCAGCAATCAATGAAGACTGAAGGTCATACGCCGATAATTGGGCAGAAAAAACCGATTCTTCTTTTCGATTTGGCAATGCCATACCCGAAAGTAGGGGTGCTTCTGGAGTTATAAAGCGGGCCTTTTCCGGGATTTCATCGCCCACCAACGTGCCCAGAACCGAGACGGCGGTTTTTCGTTGCCAAGCCAATTCAATCAGGCGTTGGTTTAGCCGCACCTCTTCCGTTCGTAAAACATCTAAACCCACAGGATTCCCCACACCATTCCGCAACATGCCTTCCATTTGGGCCAATTTGCGGCTTAGTTCTTCCTTGGCCAACACCAAAATTTTGTGCTGCGCGTCTAACATTAATATCTGGAAAAACATCTGATTCACCCGATCCACCACGCGGTCTTGCTCCACACCCAATTGTGTACTTTGGACTTCAAATTGGGCGGATTGGAAGTCGGATTGTTTTTTGATCGCACCGCCATCGTATAGGACTTGGGTGATTTCCAAAATGGCGCGGTACTGGTCTTTGTCGGGTGTAGGAAGGGAGACACCGGGGAGAGAAAGGCTTACTTTGGTGACGTCACTCTGGTAACTGGCTTGTCCTGAAAACTGGACTTTGGGAAGTTTTCCGGACAAAGTTGCAGCAGTTGCAAAGGATGACGCCTGCGCAACCAAGCTTTTCTGGGCCGTAACAGGTGCGTGGACAAGTGCCTTCGTGCGTAAGGTGGCCAATTCATATTGTGCCTGTGATGGTATGGCCATGATCAAACCCGATAATAGGGCGATAATGATACGAATCCTCATGTCAACTTTTTGGTTTAATCAAATGGTTAATGGTTCAGCAAAAAAATTATGGCCTCAAAGATCGGATGACAAACTCCGAGACGCTCTTTTTACGGGCTTCTAATAGCTCGGAATATGTGTTGTCGTCTATTTGCATAATGCCTTGTATCATGGGACGAGCCACGACCGGAAAAACGCAAAGGGAGACCAAGTTCAGGATCAGGTCAATCGGGTGAATCGGACGGATCAGGCCAGCCTCCACACCTTGCATAACCTCCATCATCATTTTGTCTTTAGGTGGCTTAAAACCCATACCTCGAAAGCGTTCAGCCTTTTCAGGATTTACGGTAAGTTCTTGTAAAACAAAGCTTGGAATAAATGGATTCTCGGTAGCAAAGGTAATATATTCGCTCACAAACTGCTCAATCTTTTCCAGAATATTCCCAGGCCCATCCCAAACACCGAACAACTGTGGCAGGAATGTACGGATGGCCTCGTCCAAGATCCGCTCGAACATTTTTTCTTTAGACCGAAAATAATAATGGAGCAAAGCTTTGTTAATGCCGGCTTCATCTGCAATTTCCTGCATCCGTGCCCCAGCCCAACCCTTCTGCTGAAAGATTTTTCTGGCGGCAGCCAAGATACGTTCTTCGGTGGTAAGATCTTTATGCACGAATCAATTGGTTTAACTACTTGGTTAAAAATAAGATTGTGTTTTAAAGGTATCCAACTTTTTTAGCGGATTGAGCAGAATCTTCATCGTGTTAGACCTAAACAACCCAAGTTCGTTCAGTTACTCGTTGCCGATGAGATCAAAAATTCAAAATTGCACCCCAAGAAATGCGACATTCTTGCGACAAAGATTGGTTTATTTGCGCCAACATGCGGTAAAATTGCGTCACCAAGCCCTCAAATTGCGTCACCAAGCCCTCAAATTGCGTCACCAAGCCCTCAAATTGCGTCACCAAGCCCTCAAATTGCGTCACCAAACAGCAAGTTTGCGACATCGGGCAATAAACTTGCGGCAGCACGGATTTAGGACTTTACTATGTTCTGATAATAGGTTATACTTTGTCTTAAACATTAGTCACTTCTAATTACGCATTTCTCGTGGGTTAAACGTGGCGACATCCGGTCTGGAGTCGCCATTGTTTTTTGTACAAAGACCAGCGCTAATACCAAATCAAGGTTGAATAAGGCCCTTTCGTTGTGTAATTTAGAGATCACGATAAACCGGAATCACTCATGCCTGCCTCCGATTTTTACGAACGTGTTTATGCCTTGGTACGCTTGGTTCCCTTTGGTTGCGTGACAACCTATGGACACATTGCACGCCATTTGGGAACCGGACAATCGGCGAGGGTAGTTGGTTGGGCTTTGAACCAATGCCCAGACGATGTTCCCGCCCACCGCGTGGTGAATCGGCTTGGGGCACTTTCTGGTGCAATACATTTTGGTGGGCCTCTGGTGATGGAAGACCGATTACGTTCGGAAGGGGTAATCTTCGACGAAAAAGGGTTGGTTGTTTTGACTAAACACTTGTGGATTCCTGAATGACGTTATAGACGCCAGAACCGAAAGCGATTGGACACCAAGTACCAATTTCTAGACCAAAATAATTTTCTCGCTTATCGGTTGGTTAGACTTTGAGATGGCAAATCACTTACGCTTAAACCTTAAATACATGAGCAGAATAGACGAATTCCGATCATACCGAGACCGTATGAACAAGCGGATTTTGGAAGAGGGGTCGCACTTGGGCATTAAACGTGTGTACAATTTAGACACAAATGCCTATCGAGATGGGGCATTACCCCACGAGACCAAGGAACTGCTTGGCTTGGTCGCATCTATGGTGTTGCGGTGCAACGATTGTATAGACTACCACCTCATCCAATGTGTGGAAGCGGGCTTCACAAACGAGCAGTTGGAGGATGCGATGAATGTAGCGCTTGTGGTGGGTGGAACCATCGTGATCCCGCACCTTCGTCATGCTTATGAAACTATAGATTTGCTCCGTAACGAGGCAGCAAACAAATGGGTTTGACCTCATTTGGATTGGTGTAGCTTTCGGCAAATAGGGCAATAATCAGCCGGAACATTTCCATTGGCGTCCATTTTTATGCCCATTGGCACGTCCGTTTTGGGAATTTGCTTGGGTGCTGGAGCCTTGTTTCCAAGCAATTCGTCTATCCGTACCAATTCATAACCTTTGCCTTTAAGCCATTGCAAGAGTTGGCCCAAGCGCTTATAAAACTTATCGGTTCGTTCTGGCGCGGTTCCCATATGTAACAGCATGATAAAACCGTTTAGACCATCTGGATCCGATTGTTCATAGGTTTTAATGTGCCCCCAAATGGCATTGCTGCTCAAATAATTCGGCATTTCAGGCGTGGTATAATCTGCATTAGATCGGCTACCGGGGGTAATACCAATCAAAGTAAGGCCCATTTCTTTGGTCCATTGTGCAATACTACTGTCGTACCATTCATAGGGTGGCAAAAAATATGGAGCAGTTGCTTTTTGTAAACCGAATTTTTCCATAGCCTTATAGTTCTCTTTCAAATCTAGCGTCATTTCTTGTTTTCCAATGATTAGGCTATCCCCAAATCCATATTCCAGATGCTGGTCGGAGTGCCCACCCAAATAATGTCCGTCTTGTTTTAGCCCCAGTATCAACGTGTGGCGGGTTGTATCTCTATAGAAACGGCCTGTTAAGAAAAAAGAGGCTTTGGTACGGTTTTTTGCAAGAACCTCGCGCACAAAAGCCCCACCCTCTGCAAAGTGATCTGCCGAGAAAATAAGTGCCATCTTTTTTTGGTCCCTATCCCCTCGAATAATGGTTTCTTTTACCCTCGTAAAACCCGTTTTTGAAGGTTCGGGCGGAGTTTTTCCACCTTTGGTTGTGGAAGTGGTTGGCGAAGTTGTAGGAGCCGGATCGGGCTTCGTCGGCGGGTTACATGCAGAGAACGCCATAATGCTCCAAAGAACGTGTATTAGATATTTGTACATGGGTCTTGGGTGTGGTGGTGTGGGTTTTGTATGCGATTTGCCAATACCAGAAAAGAAAGGTAGCAAAACTTGGCTTGTAGGTAAATGATGTGGAAAAATTTGTGACAAAAAAGACCTCATGACAGAGACCACTGTGAAAGTCGGGTTTTGACAAGAAGACGACGCTTGTAATCATTTTGTTTAATAGGCTTTATTTTACAAGCGCTTAGGTGATTGTAAATGCGGTTTGCGCCTCAAGTACCATCCTCCCCAACCAAACGTAAACGCCTACCGGCAAAGTTCTTCTTAAAATTTTCATTTCGGTTTAATTAGATTGTTTCATCGGTTGGTCGGGTCTTGCCCTTGTTTATCCATGGTGTTAAGAAAAGAAAAACAACATAAATATGCCGATTGACATGAAGTTACCCGCATTTCTTGTATGTGCAATGGCCTTGCTTTTGCTCAATACAGCTATCGCTCAAACCGATACCACACGAGCCATCATATCACCAAAAATACCATTGGCCGCCGAAAAAAACGACCTTCACAAACCTCGAAAAACCAATATTCTGTCTTTTAATCTGGGTATAAAAAGCGTTTTTCATCACCCTGAAGCGCGCTTGGACGGTACGGATAAACAGTACACGAAAAATGTCCATTGGATTCCTTTAAGTTTTGCAACAGAACACTTTCTTAAGGATCAGTATAGCATAGGTCTTCGCCTTAATTTTGTTAACCATCAACAAATTTATGATGCGCTCTGGGGCAATTATTCGACAAATAGAACAGAGAAACATCATTTTCAGGTCATTGAACAGCGACTTTCTGTTTTATTTCGTCAAAACCTCTATCTCATCAAAAAGGCAAATTTTGATTTATACTGGGGATTGGGTGTAGGGCTTGCTACGTTTAAACAAGTCAAATCCGTTGATCCATATGCGTATGAATATGGCGGAAGCGGAGAATTAGATTTCCTTCAACGTTTTGGAGCCGAAACCTCAATAGGGCTGCACTATTACCCCTTTTCTGACAAACCTTGGGGCATCATGGCTGAGGGCGGATTGATGCAATCTTTTGGGCGGCTTGGTGTTTATTATAAAATCCAAAAGTGATTTGCAACCGTATTACTGGCCAGCACAAGCTCGCTAACACTCATCTTTACACATTTGGCGAGTCCCCCAAGAGTAGCGTACCAAACGGGCACGAGAGACAATTCAGGCTTTGGCAATGCTGTTTATAGAGTTGGTGAATGGCTTGTACCTCCATTGCATTCGCTGGTGACCAATTAGGATGCGCAAATTTACGCACAACGGTATCGTTGGTCTTCGGCAGGCGGGTTAAGAGACTGCCGAGATGAGCACTAAAATGTGGGTTTCCCAGCTTGGCATACGCCGACCAAACGGCAGGTAAAAGGGCATTTGCAATCAAAATATCGGCTCGATCTCGCCCCATTATGGCGGGCGTTTTACCCGAAGAAGTGGTCAAAAGAAAATGATGTTGCCAAAAAGTGGCGGGTGGGAGGCGCAACAACTTCCGAAGTTGTAAAATGGCATCGCGCTGGCAGGTGGCCTCGTAAATGGCCTCCGTAGGATCGCCGTCGAAAAGACCACTTGGCGAAAAGAGCGCAGCAGCTTGTGCCAGACGTAGAGTAGGGAAGTTTGCTGGCCTTAGTCCCGAAAAATGCCAGATTTGAGGCGAAAGTGGAATTATCCCCCACCGAATCGCCAAACGATCAAAACGTTCAGTGAGATCCATCACAAAATCGGTGGTTTTCCGATCGGTTTCTAAAAGATCTTTTGGATGGGGTAAAAGTCCGGCAGTACCCAATAAAAGCGCTTCTCGGTCTTCTTGTTCGGGCAAATCGCAAAGCCATTCTACCTGTAATTGGTTTCCCAAAAGTTGCATTGGGAGGCGGTTTTGGCTAAAACCAAGACCTTCGAGTACCTTCACAAACAACGTTTGAAGATTGGGCGTCGAATCTTGCGCCTTTGCATAAAGCCGTTCTGCTGCATATGGCGGCAGGTTTTGGCGAATATAAGCTGCCGGAATATGGTGCCACTGCGGTTGGCACAAAAAGGCTTGTTCTTTGTGAATCAAATGCTGGTACAACAAATCTTTAAAGCGAGATTCAATCAGGGGAAAAAGCACCAATTCGGGAATAACCGTGCCGTCATTCCGCCGGATTTTGCCGGACATGTCGTCCTCAAAAAGGGAAATGTGCAAAATGACGCGGTTATAAGCGGGGTCGCGCTCGTGGCCATGTGTAAACCACTCACTAGAGCGGACGTGAATCTCCACGTCGCCAGCCCACTCCTCCGAGCCTATGCGAAGCCTCGCAGCGAAGAAGTCGGGGCCACTGGTAGTGGTATTGTGTTTACCCTGATCCAAAATGACAATGGGCAAGCCTTCTGTTGTACGTGCCTCGTTCTGTCGAAACAAGAGGTCTCTCCAAATTTTTTGCACCAACAATTCCGGTATGCGAGAAAGCACAGGCTCATGTAATTGAACTTCGGTGATAGACTCTGGACTGGCATAATAATAGCGAATAGGCCAAAAGTTATGAAAAAGTTGTTTTTCTTTTGATGTTTTTGAGATGGACGAAGTTGTTTCTGGTGACGACATAAAAAACCTCCGATGTGATGAATGAACCCATTGGCCCAAAGACACCGGAGGCAAACGATTAATAACTTATGGGATGTTTACCCCATTATGGCCTGAATTTCACCAAGTGGAAGGGTCTCTGCGTCTTGTAACGTCCGCGCACCAGCCTCGTCACAAACGACGGCTTTCCCGATGGCATTAATTCCCGTGGCCCTACAGGCTGCAATCATGACTTCAGCACAAACCTCGGCATGGGTCTCGGATGTACAAATGGCAAACATGGCCGGGCCGCTTCCCGTGAGGGCACAACCCAGCGCACCAGCTTCGTTTAAGGCGGCCTCTTTTATGGCTGCATAACATGGCACAAGTGTGGCTCGTAGCGGCTCCACTAGACGGTCTTGCATCACCAAACGCCCCACGTCCTCCCAATCGCCGGCTTGGAATGCCGCAACCAAGAACCCAAAGTCGGATGCATTGCGGATTGCATCCTTGAACGCCACCAGCGGTTTTAACATCTCCCGCGCCGCTTTTGTGAGTACCTGCACTTCGGGCACAACAACGGCGAGGTGTAGTTCGGTGGGTAACGTTAGTTTTCTAAAGTGCGTGGGGTCTGATGCCGAGACGAGTACCAGACCACCCAAAAGAGCTGGTAATACATTGTCTCCGTGGCGACCACCGGAAGCGATGGTTTCACCATCTAAAACGGCGTCCAAAAGCTTGGTCTTTTCTAATGGGTGGCCCAAAAGGGCATTGGCGGCATAAGCGCCAGCCACTGCCGAGGCAGAAGAGCCGCCGATGCCAGAACCCATTGGAATCCCTTTATGAATCTTAAATGCAATGCCTTGAACGCTTCCGAGTGCGTCTAACACCGACTGTGCAGCAACGGCTACCGTGTTTTTTGCCGGATTAAGTGATAAAACGCCACCATCTCCGGTTATTTGTTCGATTATAATACCAGCCTCTTCTCGTAAAGTCGCTTCGAGTACGTCCCCATAATCACTAATACACATACCAACCGCGTCGAAGCCCGGACCAAGGTTAGACAAAGAGGCCGGACCCCATATTTTGAGGGTGTTTGTGGATGCTAATGCCTGCATGTTTTTGTGTTTCCGTCTTTAATTTATGTATTGGATAAAGTTGGTTTGGGGACACGCCCTAAAATAGGAAAGGGGATTTGTCTCTACGCATCCCCTTTCGTTAAGAATCACATAGAAATCGCTGTTTAGTTTTGTGGTGGAACCACTTTCAGGATTTCCAAATCATACACGATATAGCTTCCACCCGGAATCACAATTTGGGTTGGGTCTATGGCATAGGCCAATTTAGACGGAATGATAAAGGTTTTGCGGTCGCCCTCGCGCATGGTTAGAAAGGCCAAACGGATCCCTTCGAGAATGGGATTTTGTCCGAACTTGAACGTCGTTGGGTTACCACGTTCGCGAGAGTTGTCCAGTTTTTGCCCGTCTAAAATAGAACCAGCAAAGTGGAACGTGACGTCTGCTTGTGGTACGATTTGTGGCCCTGTACCCTCGGTTTGTGCCGAGACCCACAACCCAGAGTCTAATTTTACGGCATTTGGCCATTTGGCTTTTATACTGACCTCTGCTTGTTGCGCTGCTGCGGCTCGGCGTTGTTCCTCTACCACCGTTGCTTTTTCTATTTGTTGGTCAAAGAACGCTTGCGTCACCACAAATGCTTTGGCCTTTTCGCCTCTACGATCAATACGAATCGTGAGGATGCTATCGCCTTGTTTGATGGCATTGACCACGTCTTGACCTTTCACGACTTGTCCAAACACCGAGTGTTTGCCATCTAACCAAGGGGTGGCTTTGTGTGTGATAAAAAATTGGCTGCCATTGGTTGCCGGGCCGGAATTGGCCATAGACAAAACACCCGCTTTGTCGTGCTTGAAATTGGGGTCAAATTCGTCTGGGAAACTATAACCCGGACCACCCATGCCATCATTCCCCGGATCACCGTCCAACGAGTTTGGGTCTCCGCCTTGGATCATGAAGTCTGCAATCACACGATGCCATTTGATGCCGTCATAAAAAGGTATGCCCAAGCCCCGCGAAGAATTTTTTGTCCCTTCCGCCAATCCCACGAAGTTCGCAACGGTCATGGGGGTTTTGTCATAGAATAGACGGGCGACAATTTCACCTTTCGAAGTATTGATGATAGCAAAAACCCCTTCATTATCTTGATTTTGTACAGGCGGTGTTTTAGGTTTTGTTTGTGCGCGTGCAGATTGGGGTTTGGATGCTGCGCCTTTGGGCTTGGGTTTCTGGGTGGTTTTTGTGGTGGTCTTGGTCTTGGGACGATTTTGCGCATGGACATTCATGCCAAAAAAACCTACACACAAAAGGAGGAAAAAAGCAAGTAGAGAATGTTTTGTCATTTTATTCTGGGGTTACAAGTGAACTGGTTTGGAATGTCTTTTCTACGTTAGATACTTTTAACGACGTATATCATGATCGAAAATTACGAATCCAACGATCATGCCAAAACGAAAAGTGTATCTGCATCTAAAATTCTGCCAACTTTGCCCGCTCCATAATACTTAATCCTAACATTTTGTCTTGCGCTGTGCCAAACTGTCGCAAAAGACAGGCGCGTTTTGCTGAAATGGCACAAAAACGAGATTGGCACTTGGCTTGTACATTTACCTAACCGAGATCGAAAAACAATAAACCCATTTTGGAGAACAACCATGAAAGCATTCATGAAACCTTATACCCCCTTCGGACACGTAGAACGTGAACTCGGACGTGCCTTAGACACCTTGTTTGGCCCTGCGGTTCAAACGACGATCAATACCTGGCATCCACAAACAGACATTGCCGAAACCGAAGTGGCTTATTTGCTTACGATGGACTTGCCCGGTCTGTCAAAAGAAAATGTAACCATTAACCTGACCGAAGATGTTTTAACCATCTCCGGAGAACGGGTTATTGAGACCAAAAAAGAAGGCACGGCTTATCATAGCAACGAGCGGTATTCCGGCAAATTCCTCCGTAAGTTCCGCTTGCCCAAACCGATTCAGGTAGAGGCCATAAAAGCGTCTTTTGAAGGTGGAGTGCTGCACATCGAGCTGCCAAAGTCGGAGGCCATTAAGCCTATCAATATTGAGATCAAATAATCCTCTTAAGGCATTTGACCCATAAAAGCGGCTAACCGGAAAAAGGTGGCCGCTTTTATGCTTCTTGGAAGCTGATGGGTTCATCGGCCAATCTCCATTTCTGTAGAACGATTTTAGATAAATCTTGGGAAAGAACGTCCCACAGAACAGACAAATTTCTACACTCCGTCCACGCCTTACATGATTTTTTTGCGTTTCCGTTCGTATCTTGACGGATATAAGAACGCTCAAACCCTCTTTCCATGAATTTGCTACCGGATTACCGCACAATTTTGGAACTCCTACCGCTGATCTCGCCCTTGCTACCCACACTTCTGATCTTGGGAGGACTCTATTTTGCACTTCGGGTGTACAAAAGGCATACAGAGACCATACAATTCTTGGCGCTGGCAAAACGGTACGACGAAATCTGGCAAGGAGCAATAGATGCACAAGGAGAGCCAGCTCGTCTCCGATTGTACGACCCCGTGCAACCCATAAACCTTTCGGTGAAAGTGGCAGCATTGCGTTACTTAAATTTGGTTTGTGAAGAACAGCAACTCTATCGCCAGAAAAAACTATCGGCGTCGTTGTGGCGCTCGGTACAACGCGAAACCCAGAGAACCCTCAGAAGTGTCCTTTTTAAGGAACTCTGGCCTGAACTTGCCGTGCATTTTAGTGCATACCCTTGGTTTGTACAATACGTGGATGGTATTCAATCTGGGAAGTAAGTTGTGTTGTTATCGTTGTGATTTCCTCCTTGGACGGGTAGGGAATGTGCCTGTCAGGATTACATCATGCCACAATCGTTAATCTTAGATAAATATTCTGTGCAAACCATTCCCCTTGTTCAACATGTACGAATAAAGGCGTATATTCAAGTCACTAAAATTCTTTTATCATCCTACAATCGTTATACATACTTTTACCTACTACCACCTTCAAGATCAAAACGTCCCACTACCGCTCCCGTTTAAAACCGCATTGGCCAACCATTATCTATAGGCTAATATTATTCACTTATATGTTTCCTTAAAAAAAAATCTATTATGTTTACCAAATCTATTCATCGCATTGTATGGCTTTTTACCTTGGCGTTTGTAGCCTCTGGATGCGACAGTTACAACTTGTTTTCCGGTAACATCACCGTAGAAGAAAAGGCTGAACAAATTTTAAAAAACGATGACCCCGCCCAACTATTGGTAGATGCCAAGCAACTGATTGCCGATGGTGAACCAGAACAAGCCCAGAAAGTATTAGAAAAGGCACAATCTTTAGCGCCAGACAATGGCGAGATCCGCATTCAACATGCAAATGCCGTACTACTTAGTGCAGATATTGATGTTTTTGACCTACGAAACTTGGCAGATTACCTGAGCACGGGTGATCCGGGCGTGGGCGTGTCCAATCCGATTATCCTGACCAAAACCAGTTCCGCAGAGTTTTGTAGCGACAAACCAAGTGGCGGAAAAACACCTTTTGATTTAGAAGGGTATTTGAGCAGCAAAAAACTTTCTAATGATGCGCTCTTTGTTGTTCTTGAAGGAATTTTAAACCCCGTGTTTGCATCTATTACCCCTAAAATGGCACAAAACGCTGTTGTTGCTGCTTTGAAAAGCAAAAAAGTGGAGAACGTAGGCCAAGCACTCCTGCTTTATAGCTTGGTGGTAACCGTAAAAGAATTTAACACCCTGAAAAAATTTGCCAAGGATAATGGCGCCCTATGGTACAACTTTAGCACCCAAGCCAACGCCACTTATTTAGGGTATTGTACCAACGATAGCACAACGCCGAACGCGCAAGAGCGGTGTCAATCTATCTTTGATGAAACCAAAAAGTCAATGTCAACGATGGAATTTGCCGTAACATTATTGGAGGTGAGGGCCTTTTTATTGGGATCAGACACGGCAACGGAACTCTCCAACTTGGCAAGAGATGGGTATAACGCGATGGATAAGGCGCTCCAATCCACAAAACCTTGTCAGCCTTAGCCGTATAGGTCATTTTCTCTTCAACTTATTAAATAAGGGATTATTTACATCCCATTGGTTTTTAGTCCTCGCTCTTCGAGAAGATGTCTTCTCAAGGGTTTTACCTCCTAAGCATTATGAGAAAAATTTCTTTTTGGATGTTCATCTGCATCCTCATTGCACCTAATGGCCTTTTTGCGCAGAACTTCACCCAGAGCACACGCTCCTTTGTCGCATCGCCGGTTTACTTGGGTATGGGCGGCGCTGGTATTGCCCTGCCTAAACGAGAAAGTGCCTTCTTTTACAATCCCGCGGGTGGCCGAGATGCCTTGGGCAACAAGTCAATGCGCTTTACCATTTTGGGCGTCCGTGCTGGTACGGGCACAAATTCTATAGATATTGTCAACTTTATTGAGGATCGAGTGCAACCGGCTATTGACAATGGCTTTGAAACCCTTACCGACAATGAGCAAGAAGACCTTTATGACGACGCACTTGCGCTTTTTCGTCAGAATGGGGGCGTTTCTACGGAAGCCAATCTGCTTTTGCCCGCTTTTTCTATCCGCCTCGGAAGCAAAGCCGCTTTAAATTTAGGCTTCTTCTCGGATGGAAAAGCCCTGCTGCGCGTTGAAGACGGCGGTGCGGGCGTCCCACAAGTAAAGGTATTGGGCCAAGCGGATGTGATTGGGGTTGGTGGTGTGAGTGTAAATCTTACGCCTGAACTTTCAGCGGGGGTAAATGCAAAATATACCGCCCGTAACTTGATTCTAAAGGACAAATCCTTGGATGGCTTTAGTGATGAAGAGCCCATTTATGCCGTTAAAACGAATGGTATTTCTGCCGATGTGGGCTTGATGTTCCGCCCAAAAGTCTTAAAAGGGCTACATGTTGGTGCGGTTGTCTATGATGCCTTCAATAACGGATTAAATACTTTTAGTGAAGAAAATACTGAATTGGTAAGCGGCGATGAAAGTGCCACAGAGCTAACCCAGAACCTCTTGCAAGCATCGGAACGCAAATCGGGGCTTTCGTATCGCTTAGGATTGGGCTATACACGGCGTTTTTCGAGCCTTCTGGGGGTTTCATTGGCTGCTGATTATGAGGGCTATCAAAACCCAATGGTAGAACAAGATTTTGGTTCAAAATTATATTTTGGAGGCGAAGTCCGGCTATTGAGATTTATCAACTTGCGAGCAGGATTTGGACAAGGATATGCGGCCTTTGGAGGCGGCTTGGACTTGGGCGGCCTGACGTTGGATTATGCGTATTATGGTGTAGAAAGCGGGAGATTTGCAGGCCAAGCTCCGCGATACAACCACCTTGTTCAACTCGTTTTGGGGACTTGGTAGAGCAAATGGGACTGCGGTTGGCAATCCCTCTGTATCCACACATGTAGCATGGGCGGGCTTGGGTACAACCCAGACTGCCCTTTTTTTGTCCCCAAACTGTCGTTGTTAAGTTTCACTGGCTTTGTCTTTGGCGTTTTGGCTTGTGCGGCTTGGCAGTGTGTGGCTGTTATTCACTCATGTCACGCAGGGTTCAACAGAAGGATAAAAAAAGCAGGGGAAGAGAACATCTTCAGGTTCCTGATAAAATACCTTTGGACTCTATTCACACCATACAAGACAAAGTTTTTAATACGCTAGGTCGGTCATCGTGTATAGTCGAAGGGTATTGTAAAATGATCCCGTAAAAACATATATTTAGCAAGCTTCCTCGATCTTCAACCGTATTTATGAGCTGCATTTACACCTCTTGAAAATTGAGACGCAAAGTGTTTTTGAAGCGGGATTAGAACAAATTTAAGAAGTTAATGCGCTCAATATCTCACATGAAGGCCCAAAACTCATATTAGAAAAAGGCGTTAAGACCGGATATTACTCACCCGCTTACAGAATTTGAAAATAGCAGACAAAAGGAACGGTGCGTCTAATGAGGCGTAAGGACATTTGTCTTCAAAACCAATTCTATTCTCATGAAACGCCTTTGTACCCTATTGCTTTCTATTTTTTTTACCAATCTCATCTTTGCCCAACCCCGTTTTCCCGAGTCGGATTTTGTCTTTGACGACACATCTTTACCACGTATAGACATAACGCTTTCGCCGGATTCCTTGCGTTTGGCCGAAACCAACGTGAGTAGCAACAAAGAATATGTGGCTACTTTTCAGTTTATGCGACGTGGTGTAGCGGAACAAGTCGAAAAGGTGGGTTTCCGTGTGCGCGGAAATACCTCACGAAATGCGCAAAAGAAATCGTGGAAAATCTCTTTTAATACTTTCCAGAAAGGTAGAAAATGGTATGGCTTGGAAAAATTAAACCTAAATGGTGAGCACAACGACCCCTCCATTATCCGAGCAAAATTGGCGTGGAATCTCTTCCGGCAGTTTGGCGTTCCGGCCTCGCGTGCAAACCATGTACGGGTATTCATCAACGGAACCTATTATGGCCTTTACCTCAATGTGGAAAACATAGACGAAGAATTTGTGCAATCCCGTTTTGGCAACAACAACGGGAACCTGTATAAATGCCTCTGGCCCGCAGACTTGGCGTGGCGTGGCTCCGACCCAAGCGCCTATAAATTCACCTCCAGCGGGCGAAGGGCCTATGAGTTGGAGACCAACAATACCACCGACGATTATACCGACCTCCGCGACCTGATCCGAACCATCACCCAAACCACCGATGCCGCTTTTCCGGTGGAGATTCAGAAGGTTTTGAATGTGGATGGCTTCCTAAAAGTCTTGGCAATGGATGTTGCCATTGGTGGATGGGACAATTATTGGTGGCTAAAAAACAATTATTACCTCTATAAAAACCAAGATACGGGACGGTTCGAGTGGATCCCGTATGACTACGACAACACTTTTGGAATAGACTTTGTATCGCAAGATTGGGGGAACAGAAATGTGAACACATGGGGTAACCAGTCGGAAGTAAGACCCTTGGTAACACGCTTGTTCAAGGTGGATACCTTCCGGTATCGCTACTTGTATTACCTGAAACAAATCGTGACCAACCTAACCAAGCCCGGTGTCTTAGACCCCGAAATCAACCGCTTATACAACATGAACTTGGATGCAGCCTTGGCCGACTCCTACCGTTTATTGGATTGGAATTGGGATATATCGTCCTTCGCCAAGTCCTACGATCAAGCTTTGGGAGGGCATGTAAAATATGGACTTAAGCCCTTCCTTACCGCCCGATACAACAGCGCCATAAGCCAAATTTCCTTTACCAATATCTCGCCTATATTGCGATATTCCAAACAATCTGTTTCCGTCTTATCGCCCAATATGCCTTTGGGCATCCAAGTACAAGTAGAAGACGACCAGCCCAGCCCGACGGTCACGCTTTTGTACCGCTTTAATGGTGGAACAGAAGCCGCCCTTCGCATGAAAGACGATGGAACCGGAGGCGACACCGCCTCCGGCGACGGTTGGTACACCGCAACCATTCCCGCCACCGGAGCAACGGGCAGTTTGTCTTGGTACATCGAGGCCGATGACGGGCGATTGGGCGTGAACGTTTTTCCGGCAAGTGCGCCCTCCATCCCCAATGTCGTTCCGGTCATGGTATCGCCCATTGCACTAAACGAATTTATGGCCGAGAACACCAAAACCATCCAAGACGAGGCCGGTCAATTTGAGGATTGGATCGAGTTGTACTACGCTGGCGAGACCGCCTTCTCCTTAGAGGACTATTACCTCTCCGACGATCCAGCACGGCCCGACAAGTGGCCCATTCCGACCACCCAACTTGGCCCACAAAATCGCTATTTGGTCATCTTTGCAGACGAAGACCGTACACAAGGCACGTATCATGCCAACTTCAAGCTGAGCAAAGGCGGCGAGTACCTCTCGTTGGCTAAAAAAGATGGGAATACGGTTACACTTATAGATGCGCTCTCTTTTGGCACGCAAACCGCAGATGTATCCTATGGTCGCGAACCTGATGGAACAGGGAATTGGGTTTTTCGCAACAAGCCCACCCCCGGAAAAGCCTATCTCACGGCCTCCGATCCAAACCCGCAGCCAAGTTCGTTTGTTGTTGGTTCGGCCTTTCCAAATCCCTTTAGCCACACCTTCCAAGTTCCAATAAACGTACCACAAATCGGCGTCCTTGAACTTTCGCTCTTCGATGTCTTGGGACGCGAGATACATCGGATGCAAACCCATAGCACTGCCGGACAACAACTTGTTAACCTTTCACCAGAAGTACCAAATGGTGTTTATTTGTTGGAAGTGAGGCTAAACGCCGGACAAAACCACCAACATAGGAGCGTGATAAGGTTGGTTAAAACCCGCTAAAGAATTGTTTGACCAAACCCCATAACATTTTTATATATTGCGCTCTAAATTCACCACTTATAACCAAGCCACCATATGCGCGAGGTCGTTTTTCTGCGCCAAAATGCAGACAAATGGAAAAAATACGAACAACTTTTCGAGCAAAAAAACCATACGCCGGCGGACGAATTGGCAGAGGTCTATTTGGCCTTGACCGATGATTTGGCTTATTCAAAAACCTATTATCCCAACAGCAAAACAACCGCCTTCTTAAATGTCCTAACGGGCAAATATCACCAATTCATCTATAAAAACAAACGAGAAGACCGCCACCGCCTCCTTCGCTTTTGGATGGATGAAGTACCGGAAATGATGTACCGCAACCGGTATAACCTACTCCTTGCCTTCGTGGTTTTTATGCTTGCTGTAGGCATTGGCGCGGTATCCGTCTTGCAAGATGAACGGTTTGTGCGCCTTATTCTCGGCGATGACTACGTAAACATGACGTTAGACAACATCGCACGGGGGGACCCGATGGGCGTGTATAAATTTGCCAATGAAGGGGACATGTTCTTTAGAATCGCCTATAACAATGTAATGGTGGCACTACGGGCTTTTGCTTTCGGGCTACTTATTTCTTTTGGTACGGGAATCTTCATGTTTTATAATGGCGTGATGTTGGGTTCTTTTCTCACCTTTTTTGCCCTCCGGAACTTACTTTGGGAGTCCACCTTGGTGATCTGGATTCACGGCACGCTGGAAATTTCGGTCATTGTGGTAGCGGGTTGTGCTGGTTTTACCTTGGGGAATAGTATCCTTTTTCCCAAAACCCTTCCACGAGGAACCTCCCTCGTCAAAGGTGCGAAAGAAGGCTTGAAGATTGTTATTGGTACGGTTCCCATTTTTATTGTGGCCGCTTTTTTAGAAGGCTTTGTGACACGCCACACCGAGATGCCCGCTTTTTTGTCTTTGTTCATTATTGGGAGTTCCGCACTCTTTATTCTGTGGTATTTTGTTTGGTATCCTTATCATCGGTTTGGCAAAGGCCATCTTCTGGAAAGGATCAAACATTTCTGGAAAGGATCAAACATTTCTGGAAAGGATCAAACATTTCTGGAAAGGATCAAACATTTCTGGAAAGGATCAAACATTCAGTAGCACAGTTCCTACCCTTACATAATTCTAAAATAAACACCTAAACACAACATGAGATCTGTCGAGTTCAACAAAACACGCGCATTGGGAGATGTGGTAAACGACACCTTCACCTTTGTTCGGGAAAACTTACAGCCATTAGGCCGGGTGTTGGTTTTGTTCGTCTTACCCCCCTTGCTTTTTGGAGCCGTGATCGCAACCGGTATGTCGGGAGAGTTGTTGGCCAAGATCATGAACCCCAAACTGATGGAAGAGAATCCCGGAGGTGTTTTGGAATTATACCGCCAAACCTTCCTTACCCCATACTTTGCCCTTTCACTTTTGTCCTCCTTAGTGGGGTACTTATTGCTATATGGCGTCACCATCACCTTCATTCAGCAATATATAAAAAATGCTTCATTGGCGTCTGCCGATATTTGGAACCACATGCAGGGTAAATTAGGCCGCATCTTCTCCACTGTGATTGGTGGTGGGCTGTTGTTTTTCGTTTTTTTTCTGGTTCTCTATATGATTTTGGTGGCGATAGTGGCCGCACTAACAATGATGGGCGGAGGAGGCGGTATTGCAGCAGGAATTTTTGCTTGTTGTGGAGCCATTTTCCTCTCTATCATCGTACTTTTTGCAGGCGTCGTATTTCAACTCATCATTCCCGTCCGCATGGAAAAGCCCGAAATGAGCCTTTTCGCCTCCATTTCCTATGCCCGTGGCCTCTTGGCGGGGCGGTGGTGGCAAGGTTCAGGATTGCTTTTTGTGATGTTCGTTATTGTGTTTGTAATGGGATTGGTCTTTACCATACCCGCGACTATCGTTACCACATTTGCTGGTGTGGCTGTCGTTTCCGAGATGGGCTTGGTTTGGAAAATTTTGTTTTACCTCACCAATATCGTGAGTCAAATAGGTAGTTTATTACAAGCCATGATTATCATTTCCTTCTTCTTGTACTACTACAGTTTGGTCGAGGAAAAAGAAGGAACAGGCCTTTCCCAACGAATTGACGAGATGCGCTAATGCAAACAAGGCGGTTTTGGTGGCTATTCTGGCTATGCGGGCTTTTCGGATCTTACTTTTCTGTTGCACAAGGCGTCGCTGTACCGGACTCCCTGACGTTGCGCACACCAGACCCAAAGGAAATTGAGCAATTAAAGTCCGAAATTCCGCTGCCTATTATTAAACCTACCCCACCAAGTCCGTCTCTTTGGGAAAACATTTTTGAAGCGATAGACTGGATTTTACAAAACATGCTCGGTTCCGATGGTAAACGGGCATTTTGGAAAATGGCTCCATTGGTCATTTTTTCCTTGCTCATGCTCTATCTCTTGTGGCGTATGGCGAGAATGGATCGGACAGGGCTTTTTTATGGCGTTGGCACCCCTTCTGGCGTTGGCAAAATGATGGATATCGCGTCTTTAGGGCAAATTAACTTTAAAACGGAAATCCAAAATGCCGAACAGAAAAGAAGGTATAGAGACGCCGTTCGGTGGCATTACCTGCAATTACTCCATCATTTAGAGGAGCAAGAATTAATCTTATGGAAACCCGAAAAAACTAACGCGGATTACGCCTCAGAACTAAAAGGGAAACCCTTCCTTCCAGCATTTAGAGAAGCAACAAGGCACTTCGAATATGTCTGGTACGGCGAGTACTCCCCCGACGAGATGGCTTATCGGCATATTGTTGCCTCCTTCGAAGCCCTGAGCCACCTAAACCACAAACTCACATGAACCTTAGCCGCATAGACCGCTTTTTGTGGGCTGCCCTAATCCTTGGCGTGGTGTTTTATGTGTTTTATGAAGCTACAAAACCCGCGCCTCCCGACTGGCGCCCGACCTTCGCACCCAAGGACAAAATTCCATACGGCCTCTATGCCTTAGACAAGATATTGCCACAAGCCTTCCCCAACCAAAAACTACACCGCACAGAAAAATCTGCCTATGAGCTTTTGTCCGCACTTAATATCCAAAACAAAAGCAACACCAATTTTGTTTGGATTGATATTGGCGTAGGACTATCGCCCCTCACCATTAAAGCCCTTAAGCAGTTTGTAAAAAAAGGGAATACCGCCTTTATTTCTTCCTATTATTGGCCTAAAACCCTAAAAGACTCCTTGAAGGCCGATGTTGGGTATGGTAACGAAATGCCCGGATCAGCAGCCGTAAATCAATTTGCCAGATCTGTTTCGGAAACGTCCGACACTTCTTCGGTCGGGCTTCGTCATACACACTTTAAAGATAAAAAGTTCTGGTTTCCGGCTTTTATGCAAAATGTCCCCTTCAGGGCCTATGACTCCACCAGAACACAGGTTTTAGGCGATGCTTTTTACAAAACCAATAAAATCTTTGAAGCGGAACCTAACTTTATCCGCATGAAAATAGGGGATGGTTTCCTGTTTCTACATACACAGCCTTACGCCTTTACCAACTATGGCCTTCTGAAACAAAACAAGGCAGCCTATGCCTTTGGCGTCCTTTCCCATCTTCCTGTGCAAGAAACCTATTTTGATGCCTATCGCCGAGGCTCCACTACCGACGAATCCTTGATGCAGTATGTATGGCGGTCAGATGCCCTGCAGTGGGCCTTTTATGGCTTATCCTTGCTTCTGTTTTTTTCCTTTTTTTCGGCAACCAAGCGACGACAACGTATCATTCCGGTCTGGGAATTACCAAGAAACACCACACGCGAATTTGTACAAACATTGGGGCGTCTGTATTACCGGAGAAAGGACCATAAAGACCTCGCCAACCGAAAAATTACGTATTTTATGGAGTCCATCCGGAGTCGCTATTATGTACAAACTGATCATTTAGACGACGCCTTCTTCGAGCATTTGGCAGCCAAAACAGGCCATAGCAAAGATTCTGTTGCCTCCTTGTTTAACTTTTTTGAACATTTACAAAAAAAGGCTGTACTGAACGACGAAGACTTACGAGAACTGACGCGCCGTATTTACCGATTCTGAAAAACCCAACTTTCATACCACGATATGTTCACAGAACAAGATTACGCCAACCGCACCGACCTTTCCGCCCTAAATGAGGCCGTAGAAAACATTAAAAGCGAACTTGGCAAAATGATTATTGGCCAGAGCAACATGGTGGAAATGCTGATTACAGCACTTCTTGCAAATGGGCATGTGCTGATTGAAGGCGTCCCCGGTGTTGCCAAAACCCTAACCGCCAAACTATTGGCTCGTACCATATCGGTTGGCTTCTCGCGGGTACAATTTACCCCCGACCTCCTGCCCTCAGATGTGCTGGGAACCTCCATTTTTGACCCAAAAACCTTGGCATTTACCTTCAAAAAAGGCCCAATCTTTGGGAATTTAGTGCTTGTGGACGAAATTAACCGCGCACCCGCTAAAACACAAGCCGCCTTATTCGAGGTTATGGAGGAGCGGCAAGTTACCGTAGATGGCGTATCGTATCAAATGGAAAAGCCCTTCCTGGTGCTTGCCACACAAAACCCCGTTGAACACGAGGGAACATACCGCCTGCCCGAAGCACAGTTGGATCGCTTTCTATTCAAAATCTTGGTGGATTACCCCACTCCCGATGAAGAAGTCCAAATCCTTTCCGGATTTCACACACGGCATGGTGTAAACGACATTTCAACCCTAACGCCTTTACTTTCTGGCGAACAGGTGCAAAACCTACAAAAAGTGGTGCAAAGCCTGCACGTAGAAGATAAAATCCTGCGCTATATGGCTCAACTTACCACCGCTACACGAAATAATCCAGCCCTCTACCTCGGCGCATCACCACGGGCATCTTTGGCTTTACTTACCGGTTCTAAAGCGCTTGCTGCCATTCGTGGCCGCGACTTTGTTACACCGGAAGACGTACAAACGGTGGCCTATCCCGTTCTTCGGCACCGCATCCAGTTATCACCAGAGCGTGAGATGGAAGGAAGTACACCCGATCAAGTGATAAAATCCCTCATCGAGAAAATAGAAGTGCCTCGCTAACGTTAACGCCAAATACACCTCAAATTTCACTTTTATGAAACGCTTCTTCCTGTTTTTATTTGTTTTTTTGACCGCTTGCACAGGAACACGGCCAGAACTCAACGGCCAGAACTCTTCAACGAAAAACCCGCGTGAGCGCGTCATTGCCTCGGTGGATTCGCTCTTCAATTCGCCGCTGTTTAACCATGCACATTGGGGTGTTTTGGTCAAATCCCTTAGGACGGATGAAATTTGGTACGAGCGAAATGCAGATAAAATGTTCATGCCCGCCTCTAACGAGAAAATCATTACCGGAGCCGTTTCTTTGCAGAAATTAGGTCCAGATTTTCGTTATGTCACCACCATTGGTCATCGCGGAAGCATTGTAAATGGCGTACTAAAGGGCGATTTAGTGGTGTTTGGCAGTGGTGACCCCTCTTTTAATTTTCGATTTTGGGATGACAACCGTGCAGTACTAAAGAAATGGGCCAAACAATTAAAAAACAAAGGTATCCGAGAAATAACAGGAGACTTAATTGGCGACGACAATGCCTTTGAAGATTATCCCTATGGCAGTGGGTGGCCTTTCGACGACTTTGACTATTACTACTCTGCCGAGATCGGCGCCTTTCAATTAAACGAAAACTATATTGATCTTGAAATTATCCCGCCACGGGCTGCGGGCGAGGCCATGAAAGTACAACCCAGTACTCCAAGCCGTTATTACACAATCGAAAACAACCTCCAAGTGGTTCCAAACGGCCCCAATAGCATCACCATTTCCAGACCTTTTGGAACCAATCGCCTGATGCTAAAGGGACAAGTAACCTTAGGCGGCAATCCTCTTACAGACGCTATTACCATTACCAACCCCACACTGTTTTTTATGACAGTCTTTAAGGAGGTTTTAGAAGCCGAAGGTATTAAAATCTCTGGGTCAGCACGCGATTGCGATGACATCGTGGACTACAAGGGGAAACCAACCGATGTTACGGTGCTGGTCTCCGAGCAATCACCGCCTTTTTCTAAACTCTTGGCGGAAATGATGAAAGTAAGCCAAAACCTCTATGCGGAAACGTTTACCAAAACTTTAGGCTGGCAAACCACAGGAATCGGAAGTTTTGAGGCTGGAAAATCCATCGTACAGCAACAATTGGCGGAGTGGGGCATTCCCGCAAATACCTATGTTTATGCAGATGGTAGCGGTCTCTCCCGATATAATTATACCAGTCCACGTATCTTGTCAAATGTCCTTACCCAAATGCGACACTCACCGCATTGGCTTGTTTTTTGGGAAGCGATGCCGATCGCTGGCATAGATGGAACCATTCGGAACCGCATGAAAACCGGTGCAGCCTTTAACAATTTGCGAGCAAAAACGGGAACCATTGCCAATACACGTAGCCTTTCCGGCTACTTAACCACCGCCGACGGCGAGGAGTTGGTATTCTCATTTATGGTCAATGGTCATTTGCTGTCCTCCCGCGATGCCGATCGCATAACCGATACTGCCGCTAACCTCTTAGCCGGACTAAAGCGATAACAACATAACTTGAAGTATCTTGATTTAGCCCAAAGCACACATAAAAAAGCATCTACACCCTGCTTGCCAAAGCCCAAAGGCCAAAAAGCAATGATAGTGTAGATGCAATACGTTACTTAAGCCGTCTTATGCCGGATAATCATGCGGCAATTCCACATTCACTGCCTCGTTCCAAGGTAAGCCATGCTGGTTTAAAAGAGCCATAAACGGATCAGGATTCAATTCCTCACAATTCCAAACCCCCGGTTTTAGCCATTCCGGATTGCTCAGCATGAGCATTGCGCCAATCATGGCCGGCACACCCGTCGTATAAGACACCCCTTGCGCCTGCACCTCACGCCATGCGTCTTGATGCTTACAATTATTCCACACATAATACGTGGTGTCTTCCCCTTGTTTGCCAAGTCCTTTTATTTGGCAGCCTATGGAGGTTTCGCCGGTGTAGCTTTCACCAAGCGAACCCGGCTCCGGTAACACTGCCTTCAAAAATTCTAAAGGCACAATGTCCATTCCTTGAAACTTGACGGGGGCAATGCTCGTCATGCCCACATTTTGTAAAACCGTTAGGTGGTTGATGTAAGCCTCTCCGAACGTCATCCAGAAACGTGCCCGTTTAAGCGTAGGAAAGTTCTTCACCAAGGACTCCAACTCCTCGTGATACAAGACATAGCTTTCCTTTGGCCCAATTCCCGGATACGAAATAGGTTTATGAATGCTCATCGCCGGAATTTCCACCCATTCCCCATTTTCCCAGTACCGTCCGGGTTGAGTGATTTCGCGGATATTGATTTCCGGATTAAAGTTGGTTGCAAAAGCCTTTCCATGATCGCCCGCGTTACAATCTATAATATCTAAATAGTGCATCTCGGAAAAATGGTGTTTATTTGCATAGGCGGTAAAGACTTGTGTTACCCCCGGATCAAAGCCACAACCGAGTAGCGCCATAATGCCCGCTTTTTCGTAACGTTCACGATAAGCCCACTGCCACGAGTACTCGAACTTGGCCACATCCTTGGGTTCGTAATTTGCGGTGTCCAAATAATGTACACCCGTTTCGAGGCAGGCATCCATAATCGGCAAATCCTGATAAGGTAGTGCCACATTTATTACCAATTTAGGCTCCACCCGCTCGATGAGTGCCGCCACCTGACGTGCATCATCGGCATCCACTTTGGCCGTATTCACATGAGAAAGTCCTAACTTGGCACAATCTCGCGCAATCGCATCGCATTTGGCGATCGTTCGGCTGGCTAAGGTGATCTTGCCAAACACGTTCGGATTCATGGCACATTTCTTGGTGACGACATTCCCGACGCCACCCGCGCCGATAATCAATACATCAGACATGTTTTTTGCTTGTTATGAAGTTCTTAATTTCCCAATGGGGTCTAAACTACTATAATCAACTCGCTTCTACTGATTTATTTTGGTCAATTTATCTGCAAGCATCATCCAAAATCAATCCCTACACAAAAAGGCTGCCCATACACTTGGTTGGACAGCCCTAAAATGGTTATTCAATAACCAATGTTTATTCTGATGCAGAAGAAGCCTCTTGCTTAGAAGTACCCTTTCCACGACGGGAACGACGGGTTTTTCTTTTTGCAGCCGAAGCACCATCTGGGCGGACATCGTTATAGTCCACCAATTCAATCATGGCCATTTCAGCGGCGTCACCTTTCCGCATTCCAAGACGGATTACGCGGGTATATCCACCGTTCCGGCCAGAAATCTTGTCGGCAACTTCGCCAAAAAGTTCTTTTACCGCTTCTTTGTCTTGCAAACTACGAAACGCCTCACGACGATTGTGCATCGTGTCTGCTTTTGCGCGGTTGATAATAGACTCCACATGCTGACGAAGTGCTTTTGCCTTCGGTAATGTTGTGGTGATCCGTTTATGCTGAATCAGTGCCGTAGAAAGGGCCATCATCGTCGCTTTGCGGTGCGATGCAGTGCGGCCAAGTCTGGATTCTTTAACTCCGTGTCTCATGATGTTTTCTAAAGAAGGTCGTGTGCGTATTTAGGGTGTGCAGGTAGTCTGGCTTTATGCCCCACGCCGCACACGAAAAAGGTTAGTCTTCGAGATACTTATCTACATCCGTTCCGAAACGTAGGTTACGTTCCTCCAATACTTGCGCCAATTCCATCAGCGATTTCCGCCCAAAGTTGCGGAACTTAAGCATTTCTGATTCTTCACGGCGTACCAAGTCCCCGATGGTCTTGATATTGGCAGCCTTCAGGCAGTTGTGCGCACGAACCGAAAGCTCCAATTCGTCCACACTTTGTAGAAGCAGGGATCGAACCCTTTGAACTTCCTCGTCCACCTCTTTAACGGCCACCATTGGTTCTGGCTCTTCGTCCATCCGGACAAACAAGTTAATGTGGTCGCGCAAGATTTTTGCAGCCTCAGTAATGGCTTCTTCAGGAGAAATAGAACCATCCGTTTCCAATTCCAACGTCAGGCGCTCATAGTCCACACGTTGGCCTACCCGCGTAGGGGTTACATGGTATTGAACGGACTTGATCGGCGTATAGATTGCATCTATAGCAATGACCCCAATGGGATCATCTGCACGCTTATTGTCCGCAGCTGGGATGTACCCACGCCCACGGCCTAATCTAAGTTCAACAATGAGGCGAGCAGATTCTGCCAAGGTTGCAATATGATGGTTCTGATTAAGTACCTCATACTCTCCAGTAGCATCTGCAATGTCTTTTGCCGTCCAGTTTCCCGGCCCTTTGAGCGTCAGAAAGATTGGATTTTCTGGCTCATCGTCATATTTAAGGCGAACCCCTTTCAGGTTGAGAATCACCTCAACAACATCTTCAGATACCCCGGGGATCGTAGAAAATTCGTGCTGAACCCCGTCTATTTTAAGCGCCGTAATGGCCGTCCCTTCCAAGGAAGAGAGCAATACCCGACGAAACGCATTACCGATGGTCACACCAAAACCTCTTTCGAGCGGCTGAATCGCAAAACGGCCGTACTTAGGGTTTAATTCTTCTACTTGTACGCCTTCCGGCATTTTAAGGGCAGTGGTGCTCATAGTATTCAATTGCATGTTTTTATCTTAAGAAAATCGGTAGAGGCGCATTTAATCACCTTTACCATAGCACCTTTGTTTAAACTATACCTACTGTAATATCCAACATGTGGTCTTACTTAGAGTAGAGTTCGACGATGAGTTGTTCCTTAATGTTCTCCGGAATGTCTTCGCGGCGCGGATTCTCCAGATACTTTCCGGTCAACATATTTCGGTCAACTTCCATCCACGTAACCGTCCGACGGTTACGGCTCAGATTGTCTAAAACCACAGACAATTGGCGACTCTTCGGACGAATAGCAATGACATCTCCCGGACGAATCTGATAGGAGGGGATGTTGACCGGATGATCATTGACGGTAATATGGCAGTGTGTTACCAACTGCCGAGCTTGGCGGCGTGTACGCCCAAAACCCAAGCGATAAACAACGTTATCCAAGCGTGCTTCCAAGAATTGGAGCAGGTTCTCGCCCGTAACCCCTTTCCGGCGGTGGGCTTTTTCAAACAAATTGCGGAACTGGCGCTCCAACAATCCATAAATGTGCTTGGCCTTTTGTTTTTCTTTGAGCTGAATAGAGTATTCGCTTTCCTTGCCACGACGGGATGGCCCATGTTGTCCGGGTGGGTAAGGCTTGCGCTCAAGCGATTTACTCGGACCAAAAATGGGTTCACGGAACCGTCTGGCTAGTTTTTGTTTGGGGCCTCTGTAACGAGCCATTTTTTTCTCCTCTTTTATAGGTAGTGCTTACGGGGATAGCTAACACCTTACAAAAGGTGTAGAAAGTGCGCCCGAAAAGCCTGCTAACCCAATCAGGTTAACAGGAGGGTTTGGGAATAAATACGAATTAGACGCGGCGACGCTTTGGTGGGCGACAACCGTTGTGTGGAATTGGGGTCGTATCACGGATCGTCAACACATCAATGCCTGCTGACGCAATGGCACGAATGGCCGACTCCCGCCCAGATCCCGGTCCTTTCACAAATACATCTACTTTGCGCAGCCCTAAATCAAAGGCTTCTTTTGCTGCATTGGCAGCAGCTACTTGCGCAGCATAAGGCGTATTCTTCCGGCTTCCTTTAAATCCCATTTTCCCGGCTGAAGCCCAAGCAATTGCATTTCCCGAAGAGTCCGTCAGCGTAACGAGTACGTTATTAAAGGTCGCTTGAATGTAAGCATACCCTTCGGGGGTAACATTTGCTTTTTTCTTTTTACGAGCCGCAGCCGCCGCTTTTTGTGCAGCAGATTGTTTTGCCATGGTTTTACTAAACTGGTTTTCCTAAACTTAAGCCATCTATCCAGCAAAGGATTGCAGGCTGTTGAACCCAGCCCATATTCCTAAAGCAAGAAATACGGGATACGTTCCTGTTACTTCTTCGGAGCCTTTTTCTTTCCGGCAACGGTACGACGGCGTCCCTTTCGGGTACGTGCATTCGTCTTGGTACGTTGCCCACGAACTGGCAACCCTTTGCGGTGACGAAGTCCGCGATAACACTTGATGTCCATCAATCGTTTGATGTTCAACTGAATCTCGGTTCGCAGTTGCCCTTCCACCACATATTCGTCCTCGACGATGCGGCGGATGGTTGCGGTTTCGTCTTCGCTCCAGGAAGATGCTTTCCGGTCTGGGTCAATTTCTGCTTTGGCAAGTACATCCTTAGCATTGTTTACCCCAATACCAAAGACATAACTTAACGAAATGTCTCCGCGCTTGTTAGCGGGAATATCTACACCTGCAATACGTGGCATATCCGTTCTGGCTTTTTATCCCTGACGCTGTTTATGCTTCGGGTTCTTCTTGTTAATGATGTAAACGCGACCTTTGCGACGAACAATTTTGTCTTCAGAGGAACGCTTTTTTACGCTTGCTCGTACTTTCATTGTCTTGATACAATTATATATTACGGGGAAACGTTCGGGTGTAGCTTCTTACAGAAAACCAAACCCGTACTTTCAATTATTTATAACGATATACAATTCTTCCTTTGCTCAGGTCATACGGCGAGAGTTCTACCGTTACCCGATCTCCGGGAAGAATTTTAATAAAGTGCATCCGCATTTTACCCGAAAGCAGGCCCAATATTTCGTGGCCGTTTTCCAGTCTTACCCGGAACTGTGCGTTGGGTAGGGCTTCTACCACAGCGCCATCTTGTTTGATTGCATTTTGCTTGGCCATTTTTAATGCACCTCTGTCGTTTTATTTATATGGAGGTGTCACAACCTCTTCAATGTAATCCCACATGCTAATAATTTCTGGCACACCTTTACGGACACATACCATATGTTCGTAGTGTGCTGCCGCTTTTCCGTCTTCCGTCTTCACCGTCCAACCATCTTCCATGAAGCACACCTTTTCCGTTCCGGCATTAATCATCGGTTCGATACAAATGGTCAGCCCTTCCCTGAGCTTTTTACCATCGCCTCTTTTACCATGATTCGGAATTTGTGGATCTTCGTGCAACGCTCTTCCAACTCCGTGCCCGACCAATTCCTTCACTACACCAAACCCGCGACTTTCGCAATATTGCTGAACACTATATCCAATATCTCCGACACGGTTCCCGGCACGAGCACGGTCTATTCCTTCATAGAGCGACTCGGCAGTAACTTTCAGGAGAGCCTTTTTATCCGGCGTGATCTCCCCAATCGCAAAAGTATAGGCAAAGTCCCCAAAAAAGCCATCTAATTCCGCGCCACAATCCACCGATAAAATATCGCCTTCTTGCAACACATAATCATTGGGTATCCCATGTACCACGACTTCGTTTACCGAAAGACACAAGGAGCCGGGGAAGGGGTGATCGGGATGAGGCCCCGGATACCCTTTAAAGGCTGGCCTTGCATTGTGGCTAAGGATATAATCTTCTGCAATCTGATCCAATTCAAAAGTTGTAATACCAGGTCTCACGTATTTTGCCACTTCACCCAAGGTTTTGCCTACCAATTCGGCAGCACTTCTGAGTTTAGCAATTTCATTAGGCAGTTTTAAGTGGATCATCGCAGTCAGTTTCGGTCACAATCAAACAGGGATTTATTTCCGCAACAAAGGATTACATGCGGCCACGCATCCGGCCACTCTTCATGAAGCCGTCGTAGCGTCGCATCAACAGATGGCTTTCAATTTGCTGAAGGGTATCCAAGGTTACTTGTACCATGATTAACAAACTTGTACCACCAAAAAACTGTGCCCATCCTTGGTCTATCCCAAGGGCAGTCGCAACAGTTGGCAAAACCGCAATAATGCCCAAGAAGATTGCCCCCGGAAGTGTAACACGGGTAAGAATGTTATCTACAAACTCACTCGTTTGCTTACCCGGACGAATCCCCGGAATAAAGCCACCATTGCGCTTCATGTCATCTGCCATATTCTTTGGGTTCACAGCAATAGCCGTATAAAAATAGGTAAAGAACACGATTAGGATAAAGAAGAAGAGGGCATGCCAAAATCCAGTATAATCCCCAAAAATGACACCCACACTTTGCCAGAATGGGCTGTCTGGGAAAAATAGCGCAATCGTTGTAGGAATGAACAAAATAGACTGTGCAAAGATAATGGGCATTACACCCGCAGCATTAATCTTAATCGGAAGGTATTGGGTACTCCCCCCCATAACCTTTCGGCCCACTACCCGTTTAGCATATTGCACCGGAATACGACGAACCCCTTGAGACACCCAAACCACAGCGGCAATAATGAGCAACCAAATCAAAATCTCAATGATGAAGATAAAGAGGTTACCATTTACGCCCGCCGTCGCTTCGTTATAGAGGCTGTGTGGCAATCTGGCTACAATACCTATCGTAATGATCAGCGATATCCCGTTTCCAATCCCAGCCTCTGTTATTCGCTCTCCCAACCACATGACGAAGATTGTCCCTGCCGTTAGTACAATGATTGTAGAGATATAGAAGGTGAGGTGACTCACCGTTATGGCTTGGCTTGATGTCCCAAGTAATTGGATGGCATAACCATATGCTTGAAATGCCGTTACCAATACCGTTCCTTGGCGTGTCAGTTGGTTAATCTTCCTTCTTCCTTCCTCACCCTCGCGCTGCAACTTTTGGAAGTAGGGTACGACAGCTCCCATTAACTGAACGATAATGGAAACCGTGATATAGGGCATAATACCCAAGGCAAATATTCCGGCCTTTGCAAATGCTCCACCAACAAAAAGGTCTATCAGACCAAAAATATTGTTGGGCGAACTTTGAGAGGCGATCAACTGTGCCGGATCAACGCCCGGCAGGGTCACATAGGTACCGATCCGATATACAGCAAGCAAGGAAAGCGTATAGATAATGCGTTTCCGCAATTCTTCTATGCGCCATATGTTTCGCAAGCTATCAACAAATCCAGCCATATAGGTAGAGTATGAATGTCAAAAATAAATGAGTATGCGGTATAAACACCCGAAACGTACGGGCTTTAGGCGCTTTCTTGTCCTTGACCTGCAACGGTTGCTGAACCTCCGGCCCCTTCTATTTTTGTTTTTGCTGACTCACTGAAGGCATGGGCAGTTACATTCAATGCAACGGCTATTTCGCCTGCTCCCAACACCTTAATCAGATCTGTTTTACCAGCAAGTCCCAAAGCAACAAAGGTATCAGGACTAATTGGCTCTGATGGGTTTAGCCGTCCTTCTTCCACAAGTTGGGAAAGGCGATTTAGGTTGATGGGGTTATATGAAACGCGAAAACGGTTTTTGAAGCCGAATTTAGGAATACGGCGTTGGAGTGGCATTTGCCCCCCCTCAAACCAAGCGCGGAATTTAGCACCAGATCGGCTTTTGGCACCATTGTGCCCACGGGCAGATGTTTTCCCTGTACCAGACCCTTGACCACGTCCTACACGTTTACGATTGCGCGTAGAACCCGTTGCGGGCTTTAGATTACTCAGGTTCATGGTTTCAATTGGCTTTAGTCGCCCGAACGGTCAGTCCCGCCGGACTCGCTTGTTAAAAACATTTCGCTCACAATGTTGTGGGCAACAAGGAAGGCTTTTGCAATCGCAGAAAGCCTTTCAATATAGCGTCTTTAAGACGAAGTTTTGTTTAATTTTTGTCGCAAGTTATATCAAATCACCTGCGTCACACTTCTTCCACCTTGATCAGGTGACGAACGACGGTTATCATACCACGAATCTGTGGCGTATTTTCTACTACCGTTGAGGAACCCATTTTCCGGAGTCCTAATGCTTCCATGGTCAACTTTTGGTTTTTTGGCCGCTTTATGACGCTACGGATTTTAGTAATTTTTACTTGAGCCATGATTTTGTCTGTTCAAAGCATGTTGGGGTTGACAAATTGGTTGCGCCAATTATTACCCGTTAAAGACTTTTTTGAGCGAAACACCCCGACGACGAGCGACGGCCAATGGATCTTCGAGTTTTGTAAGCGCATCAAACGTTGCTGAAACCAAGTTGTGTGGATTCGAGGAACCTATAGACTTCGACAATACATTTTCGATACCCGCACACTCTAAGACAGCCCGAACCGCGCTACCAGCAATTACGCCAGTACCGGGAGCAGCTTGTTTTAGGAATACCTTTCCTGCATCTGCCCTACCCATAATGGGGTGTGGAATGGTTCCATTTTGCAGGGGGATTTTGATCAGGTTCTTCTTTGCAGCCTCAGTCGCTTTGGCGATCGCATCGCTAACTTCGCCAGCCTTTCCAAGCCCACGACCAATCATGCCCTTTCCGTCTCCCACCACTACGACGGCACTAAAGGAGAAACGACGCCCCCCTTTTACTACCTTTGCAGTACGGTTCACAGCAATGAGCTTTTCGATGAACTGGGATTGTTCTTCACTTGCGCGCTCTTGCTTACGATTTTTTCTTTCCTTTGCCATTTCTATTCAATATTGGAATGTTGAACATCAGAAGTTGAGACCACCTTCGCGGGCTCCTTCAGCGAGTGCTTTCACACGTCCGTGATAAGGGAAGCCGGCACGGTCAAATACACAGGTATCAATACCAGCCGCTTTTGCCCTATTTGCCAATGCAGTACCAACTGCCTTGGCTTGTTCGGAGCCACTACCAGTAATGTCTTTATCTTGTACCGTAGATGCAGCAACTAAAGTTTGACCAGCATGGTCGTCTATCAACTGGGCATAAATATGCGCATTTGAACGAAATACCGCTAATCTTGGGCGCAAAGCCGTGCCACTAATTTTACTACGGATGCTACGACGGATACGCTGACGTCGCGATACTTTTTTGTTTTTTGTTTTTTTGATTGCCATTGGTTTTTTATGCTACGCCAGAAGATTTCCGACCCTCCAGCCTTAAGTTCAACTCAATGAAAGGTAATAGCGATTGAGGTTATTTTTTACCCTTACCACCTGTTTTACCTGCTTTACGACGTACTTCTTCGCCACGATAGCGAACACCTTTTCCTTTATAAGGCTCTGGTGGACGCAATGCACGTAATTTTGCAGCTACTTGCCCCACCAACTGTTTGTCTATCCCTTCAACCGTCATAATAGGATTCTGACCCCGTGCCTGCTCGGCAGATACTTTAATCCCCGGAGGTGGTACAAAATAGATGGGGTGCGAAAAGCCCAATGCAATTTCCAGAATGTTGCCAGAAATAACTTGCGCCCGAAAACCAACCCCGATAATTTCCAATTGGATTTGATAGCCCTTCGTAACACCTGTGACCATATTCGTTAACAAGGCACGATAGAGGCCATGTAAAGCGCGGTGACGGTTTTGGTCGGTGGGACGAGAGACCTGAAGCGTTCCGTCTTCCTGAGAAATTTTAATTTCCGGATCTACTTGAAGGGTCAGTTCACCTTTTGGACCTTTCACCTTAACGAGGTTTCCAGAACTTACGTTAACGGAAACACCACTTTCAAGCTTGACCGGCATTTTGCCAATACGAGACATTTCTTTGTCGGTTTATTTCCAGCTAATTAAACTGGAATGTTTGACGATTTTACACAAAGAGGCACAGGCTATTACCTGTTTCCCAGAATTATAGGGACAATCTTAGTAGATATAAGCCAAAACTTCACCACCGATACCAGCTTCACGGGCTTCTTTATCCGTCATCACCCCGCTTGAAGTGGACAGGATAGCAATCCCAAGACCGTTCCGCACTTTGGGGAGATTGTCTGCCCCTACAAACTGCCGATGGCCTGGTTTTGAAACCCGTTCTAAACTTTGGATAACGGGTACACTTTTGTTGTACTTAAGATAAACCCGAATCAGGCCTTGTTTGCCATCTTCGATGTCTATATATTTGGCCACAAAACCTTTGTCCAACAAGATTTGGGTCATAGCACGTTTTAAGTTAGACGCCGGAATATCCGTGTATTGGTGCCGGGCCTTCTGCGCATTCCGAATCCGTGTCAGATAATCGGCTACAGGATCTGTAATTGCACTCATTTTTTTATAGAATTATCTTGATTAACTTGGGTGTTAAACCTTTAATGCCCTTGCAATTGTGCTATAAGAACATTTATAAAGGATGCCATGCAAAATACGCTTACCAGCTTGCTTTGCGAACTCCGGGAATTTTCCCCGCCAACGCCATATCGCGAAATGCAATACGTGATACACCAAACTTCCGCATATAGCCACGAGGACGACCACTCACCGCACAACGGTTCCGAAGACGGGTAGCGCTACTGTTTCTGGGCATTTTTTGGAGTTTCGTAGAGGCCGCCAATTTCTCGTCGTCGGAGGCGTTTACATCAATGATGATTGCCTTTAATGCCGCCCGCTTCTCGGCGAATTTATCAACGGTTTCCTGACGGAGCTTTTGGCGGGCTATCCAGCTTTTCTTAGCCATTGGTTTATTTTTCTGTTGTTCAGGGTTAGTATGTTCCCAAATTTTGGTCAAACAACCATTTATCAAGAACTTGAACGAGGTTTATTTTTGGTCGCGTCGAACAAATGGGATTCCCATTTCCTTCAACAAAGCATATGCTTCTGCATCCGTCTTCGCTGTTGTCACAAAGGAAATATCCATCCCCCCAATCCGTTCAACTTTGTCTATATCAATTTCAGGGAAGATAATTTGCTCTTTCAACCCAAGGGTATAATTACCTCGCCCGTCAAAGCTCTTATCCGATACCCCTTTAAAGTCGCGTTCTCGAGGCAATGCAAGCGTAATTAGACGATCTAAGAATTCATACATCGTATCCCCACGAAGGGTAACGAATACACCAACTGGCATCCCTTCACGCAACTTAAAATTCGAGATAGATTTTTTTGCTTTCGAGACAACCGGATGTTGACCTGTAATCTTACGAAGTTCCTCTACGGTATCGTCCAAAAGCTTTTTATTCTGATTGGCATCTCCCAAGCCTTTGTTAACACTGATCTTAACCAGTTTGGGAACTTCCATGATATTTTTGTATCCGAACTGCTTTATCAGCGCCGGAACAACTTCATTTTGGTATTTTGCTCTTAAGCGTGCACTGTAGCTCATGGCATTTTTTAGTGTGGGGCGTGTGGGCATTGGGCCGCCACGTATCCCGCGTTAGAAAATCGAGGTCTTAACCCCAAAGATTTATTTATCCAATTCTTGGCCAGTGGTTTTGGCATAACGCACCCAGCGACCTTTTCCGGAGTTCGCATCTGTTATATACTTGCGACCTACTCGGGTTGGCGAACCGTTATTGTCTAAGGGCAACACATTAGACGCATGAATGGGCATCTCTCGTTGAATAATGCCTCCATTCGGATAGTCTTTGTTAGGCTTCGTGTGGCGCAATCGCACATTTACCCCTTCTACCAAAACCATTTGTTTGGCAGGAAAAACCCGAAGTACGCGGCCTGTATATCCTTTTGGGCGATCCATTTCCAGCGATCTAGCAGACGTGACAGCCTTTGTTAGGGCCACCATATCCCCTTTTTTGACGTGGAGTTTATTTTGTTTGTTTGTCGTGCGTGGCATGTTAATTTGTGGTTTTGATTCCGGTGGGAGCCAGCCCCAAGACGGAGTCCCGGTCAGAGTACTTCCGGAGCGAGTGAAACAATCCGCATAAAGCCTTTATCCCGCAATTCGCGTGCTACTGGCCCAAAAATACGTGTGCCAATAGGCTCATCATCTTTATTGATCAATACAACCGCGTTTTCATCAAACCGAATGTATGAACCATCTTGACGACGAAATTCCTTCTTCGTCCGGACAACGACTGCGCGTTGGACGTCTTTTTTCTTGGCCGTTCCACCCGGAATGGCAGACTTTACGGACACAATGACCACATCCCCTATACGGGCATAACGACGGCCGCTTCCTCCGAGTACTCGGATACAAAGCACTTCTTTTGCCCCGCTATTATCCGCGACGGCCATTCTGGATTCCTGTTGAATCATGACTGATTACCTCTTTCTTTTTCAGTGCTATCGGTTATCAAACAGGAGGTTGTTCAGCGCCTCCTCCGCAATGCGAACCAAACTATTCTGCGCGCTCTACCACCTCTACAAGGCGCCAGCGTTTATTTGCGCTCAACGGACGGGTTTCCATGATCCGAACCGTATCCCCTTTACGGGCATCATTGGTCTCGTCATGAGCCATCAGTTTGGTCGTTTTTTTAACGAACTTCCCATAAATCGGGTGCTTTACTTGGCGCTGAATGGATACTACAATACTTTTATCCATTTTGTCGCTTACTACCAAGCCTACCCGTTCTTTACGTGCATTTCTCATGGTCATTTTTTCCGTTTATACTTCGGCATCTGCCGCCAGTTTTTCTGCCAAAATGGTTTTGAGCCGTGCAACTGCACGACGGGTATTTCGGATTTGCATCGGATTTTCCAAGTTGGCAATCGTATGCTGGAACTTCAATTTCCGATACTGGGCTTCTTGTTCCGCAATTTGGGTTTCGATTTCCACAGCGGACATTTCGCGTATTTCCTTGGTGTTCATAGCTGGTTTGGGTTACGGCGATAAAGCAATTTGATATTCTACTTAGAACAACGGGGCATTACCTAACAGCCGATCAATTCTCCGAAAAATCTGGACGAACGATAAATTTGGTTTTGATGGGTAACTTGTTCTGAGCCAATCGCATAGATTCTTTGGCCAAATCGAATGAAACACCATCCCCTAATTCAAACAAAATACGTCCGGGTTTAACAACCGCTACCCAATATTCCAAGGAACCCTTACCACTACCCATACGGGTTTCAGCAGGCTTTTTGGTGATGGGCTTATCCGGAAATATCCGGATCCATACTTTACCTTGACGACGCATATGACGGGTCATGGCAATACGTGCGGCCTCTATCTGGCGACTTGTGATCCAGCCGGATTCAAGCGCCTTGATTGCGAAGTCGCCAAAAGAGATAGATGTTCCACGACCAGCATTACCATTCATCCGGCCTTTCATCATCTTGCGACGCTTCACGCGTTTAGGCATCAACATGGCTAATTACCTTTTATGCTTTTATGATTGATATTCCTTAAAATAACCGTACAACTTAGGGGGATTATCTATCTCCACCCCTATTGCCACCACGCCGACCACGATCTCCACGGTCACGATCCCGATCGCCTCGACGGCGACGTTCTGGACGTTCAGTACGTTCCTCTGTTCCCTGTGTGGCGTTACGTTGCGACTGGATATTCGGACTAAGGTCTGGGCGACCGATAATTTCGCCCTTAAAAATCCAAACTTTTATCCCCATCGTTCCATAGATGGTATAAGCGGTTGCTTCGCTATAATCAATGTCGGCACGTAAAGTATGGAGTGGAACGCGACCTTCTAAATATTGTTCGGTACGGCTCATTTCCGCCCCTCCCAATCGGCCGGACACACGCACACGAATGCCTTCAGCCCCCATTCGCATTGCTGCTTGAACACCTTGTTTCATCGCACGGCGAAAGGCAATTCTGCCTTCTAATTGTTGCGCAATGGTTTGTGCAACCAAGCTGGAGTCCAACTCCGGACGTTTGATCTCATTGATATTGATCTGGACATCCTTGTTGGTGAGTTTTTTTAACTCTTCGCGAAGCTTTTCAACCTCTTGTCCACTACGTCCAATCACAACACCAGGGCGGCTGGTATGTAGGGTAAGAATCACCCGCTTCGGCGTCCGTTCAATGATTACGCGGCTAAGGCCAGCCTTTTTTAAACGCGCCCGAAGGTATTTACGAATTTCTTCGTCTTCGATCAGTTTATCGGCAAAGTCTTTGCTATACCAGTTGGATTCCCAACCGCGGATAATTCCGAGACGCAAGCCGATAGGATTAGTTTTTTGTCCCAAAGTCGTAAACTTTTTTGTACCCTACGGTACGGATGAATTACTCGGATGCTTCTTCTTTATTCGCCACCACTACAGTAAGGTGACTGTTTCTCTTCTTAATCCGAAAGGCTCGGCCTCTCGAAACGGGCTGAATCCGTTTGAACATTGGCGCACCGTCCACAAAAATTTCGCGGATGTAGAGGGTGTTTTCGTCAATTGGCTCATCTCCAAACTGGTCACGCAAATTGCTATAAGCCGACGCGATGGTTTTTTCCACCGTTCTGGCAGCCATTTGAGGCATAAAGCGCAGTTTGTTCAGAGCATCCGGAACCCGCATCCCACGCACTTCATTCACAATGATGCGCATTTTAAGGGGGGACATCCGAACGTAGGTTTGGCGTGCTTTTGCTTCCATTGTATTATTTTATTCGTCAAATACTAGGTTTAAGGTGATCGCTGTACCAGACTTTCGCCCGTCCGCGCCGCCATCTTATCGCTTACCGCGCTTGTCTTTTTTATCTCCGGCGTGGCCGCGGAAAGTTCGTGTCAGGGAAAACTCGCCCAACTTATGACCCACCATCATTTCTGTTACATAAACCGGAATGAATTGCTTCCCGTTGTGTACGCCAAACGTATGACCTACCATTTCGGGCACAATCATCGAGGCGCGGCTATAGGTGTTGATCACCTTTTTTTTGCCCGATGCATTGACCGCATCTAATTTCTTTAGGAGTTTGTGAAAGACAAACGGTCCTTTTTTGAGTGAACGAGGCATAACTCGAATTCAATTATGTATGATCAGGTTTTGGTAAATTACCGATAAGTTTTTGAAAAATTCTTATCGGATTTATGGCCAATGTTTTATGCTTTGTTCCGTTTACGAACGATAAAGCGATCAGAAGCCTTTTTCCCACGACGTGTTTTATAGCCTTTTGCAGGTTGGCCCCATGGCGAGCGTGGGTGTCCACCGGATGCGCGGCCTTCACCACCACCCATTGGGTGGTCAATCGGGTTCATCGCAACACCACGTACTTTTGGACGTACTCCTTTCCAGCGTTTACGACCCGCTTTACCCAAAATAACGTTCATATGATCTGGGTTGCTCACTGTTCCAACGGTTGCTGTACATTGAGCAGGAACCATACGCATTTCGCCAGAGGGTAGCTTTAAGGTCGCCATTCCACCATCTTTTGCCGCCAACTGTGCAGAAGTACCCGCAGAACGTGCCATTTGAGCGCCTTTTCCGGGTTTCATTTCGATACAGTGAACAAACGTACCTAATGGGATTTTGGCAAGCGGTATGCTATTGCCTACTTCTGGCATGGCAGAGTCACTGGAAATCACTTTTGCGCCGACCGTCAACTTGTCCGGTGCAATAATGTACCGTTTTTCGCCATCTGCATAGACCAAAAGGGCGATACGTGCCGAACGGTTGGGATCGTATTCAATACTGGCCACCGTAGCCGGAATGTCTTTTTTATTCCGCTTGAAGTCAATGATACGATAACGACGTTTGTGTCCACCACCTTGATGACGAACTGTAATACGTCCGTTATTGTTTCGCCCACCTTTTCGTTTTGATTCGTCTAACAAACTTTTTTCAGGTACTGACTTGGTTACCATCGAAAAATCTGCCATCGAGCGCCTACGCTGTCCGGGAGTTGTGGGCTTTAAGGTTCTTAATGCCATTTTGTATGAGGTTTGCTCCTTTTCTTACAGATGCTTTTTTTAGGAGACGTTCTGTTTTGCAGGATTCTGTTCTGTTTAGATTTCTTCGTAGAAGTTAATTTCGCCAGAAGTAAGCGTAACAATAGCCTTCTTCCAAAAAGGACGCCGCCCCGCTAAAACACCTTTTTTGGTCATTTGGCGTCGTGCCTTTCCACGGACGATCATGGTACGTACTTCTTTGACCTGAACACCGGGATAAAAATCCTCAACTGCACGTGCTATTTGGATTTTATTGGCTCCTTTTGCCACTTTAAATCCATAGTGTTTGGATTCGCCCAATTTCGTCATTTTTTCCGTAAGGATCGGACGGACCAGAATTTTATTTGCATCCATTGCTGTTTCTCCTCTTAGACTTGTTGGGCTTGCTTGGAAAGGATCGCTGTAAGTTCTTCAACCGCGCTTTCTTGCAACAAGACCACTTGTGCATTCAGCAAATCGAGGGTCGAAGCATTTGAGGCTTCCATCACATTCATTTTCGGAAGGTTTCGGCCTGATCTAAAGATCACTTCGTCGTGATGCCCCGTTAGAAGCAACACTTTTTGCCCGGCCAATTGTAGTGCGCTCAAAACAGCGATCATATCCTTGGTCCGAGGAACTTCCATATCAAAGTTTTCAATTACCCGTATCGCATCCGCAGAAGCTTTGTAGCTTAAGGCAGAACGGCGTGCCAATTGTTTGGTTTTACGGTTTACGCTCACCACATATTTGTGGGGCCGAGGACCAAAAACAGTACCACCACCACGCTTTAGCGGTGATTTGTAATCCCCAGAGCGAGCACCACCGGTTCCTTTTTGGCGGTACAACTTTCGAGTAGAACGCGCTACTTCACTACGTTCTTTCGATTTGTGCGTACCTTGGCGGCCTGCGGCCTGAATCGAGCGGACATCTAACCAAATGGCATGGTCATTGGGGGTAATCCCAAACACGGATTCATCCAGTGTAATGGTGCGACCTGCGCTTTGTCCGTCTCGTGTATAAACTGTGAGTTCCATTTTATGTAAGTCTAGATAATCTATCGTTTAACGAGTTTTACTTGGTCATCGAAGGCCAGTTTATTTGGCTTTTCGGATTTCAACCAAGCTGTTTTTAGCACCGGGGATTGCACCTTTAATCAATATCAGATTTTGATCGGCCAAAATCCGAACGACAGTCAGTTTTTTAAGGGTTACTCTGTCGCCACCAGTTCTTCCGGCCATTTTCATCCCTTTAAATACACGACTAGGATCGGAAGACTGTCCCAGAGAGCCGGGTGCACGCATTCTGTTGTGCTGACCGTGCGTCCGCATCCCAACTCCACTAAATCCATGACGTTTAACGACCCCTTGAAAACCTTTCCCTTTAGATGTACCAGACACATCTACCTTCATCCCTTCTATCAGAACGTCCTCAGCCGAGACCGTTTCTCCGAGGGAGACTTCTTTTTCGTAATTCCGAAATTCAACCAGATGATGCTTTGGCGTAGTGCCTGCTTTCTGGAAGTGACCCATCATGGCCTTTGTGGTGTTTTTTTCTTTTGCTTCACCAAATGCAAGTTGTACGGCGGTATAGCCGTCTGTTTCTTCTGTTCTAACCTGCGTTACCACGCAAGGCCCGGCCTCGACGACGGTACAGATCACCTGATTACCTGCTGCGTCAAAAACGCTCGTCATGCCAATTTTTTTACCTAAGATGGCGCTCATTGTAATCTTTTTATGCTTTCGTCTTAGAGAAGACTAGTGCTTGTTGATTAATTTAAGCTCTTATTTTTCAAAGAGTTATATTTGGGGCTTCTCTAAAAAGAAGGAAGCCCCATTCCAGCCAATTTACTAAGGCTTCGTAGCTGTAATGGCTACGGTTCCTTGATACTGCGTGCTGCCAAAGATCACATTCACTACTGCTGCAGGCAACGAGAAGGTTACTTCATTATTGTTACCTTCTGAAAACGCATAGTTGAGGGTAAGTGTGGTGCCTAAGTTCTTAAGTTGAACTTGTTTACTGGCTTCTACCACAACATAGGTTCCGACGCTGGAAACATCAGTTGCTCCCGCAGCTTTAGCAGCTGCAGAATACAACACCTCAAACTTATCGCTTAGATCGGCATTCATCGTTACACGCAGGGTTGTTACTTGTTGCTTAAAAGGAGTCGTAATGTCGCCGCGTCCGTCTGTGATTTTGGTCAGCGTCCAAGCTCCTACAAGTTTTTCGCTGTCAGTTGGTTCACTATCGCACCCTACCGCTACCATGGCTAAGAATGCAAATACGAGCATACGAGATAGAATTTTCATGGTTTTCCTCTTTTTGGGGTTTAATGGGTTGATGAGGAGTATTCAATGGGCAAATTAGAACGCCTGCCAGACACTGAATGCGGTTGTTTTAAGGAACCTTAATTTCGACATCTACGCCACTCGGAAGTTCAAGCTTCATGAGGGCATCTACCGTCTTGGATGAGGTAGAAAGGATGTCAATAAGGCGCTTATGGCTACGAGACTCAAACTGTTCGCGGCTTTTCTTATCTACGTGCGGAGAGCGTAAAACAGTATGAATTTGCTTATCGGTGGGGAGCGGAATAGGCCCACTCACGACAGCACCAGTTGCTTTTACTGTCTTAATGATTTTCTCTGCGCTTTTATCAATCAGCGTATGGTCGTAAGACTTTAGCTTGATTCTGATTTTTTGGCTTGCCATAGGTCTATAGGAATGCAAGTTATCATTTGTTGTCGGTAGTTGTTAAAAAATTTTGTACAACCACCGACAACATTTTTCAGGCTTAGTCGAGGATTTTGGATACGACACCGGCACCAACGGTACGGCCACCTTCACGGATTGCAAAGCGAAGACCAACTTCCATTGCAATCGGTTGAATGAGGCTTACCTTAAATTGGGTATTGTCACCCGGCATAATCATTTCAACGCCATCTGGCAAGG
>JAFLBZ010000024.1 GCA_017303715.1 Rhodothermia bacterium
GAGCGATGGAATAACACCCTCGTTGGGATAACACGCTTCGCCAGCGAATTTGCCGCTTCGTCCGAAAAACCCTCTCGTTTTCTAAGAGCGACGAAATGCACAAACTTTATCTGCACTTGTTTATCTATAATTACAATATATCACTCGTTAAGTAACACTACCTGTTAAATTATGTAGAACGTTTTGCAGCTTGGCGAAGTGGCGGATTTCGGAGCACAAAACTGTCAATACACCACAAAAGTTGATGCGAGGTAGAATGTTCAATTAACCACTTCACCCGCCATTGAGCCAAACGCCTGTTACCGCCTAGTGCTTCTTTTTCTTCGTCTGTTTGTCGGTCAGTCGTGCGGTTGGGCAGACACACTCTTTGCCAAGTTTTGGCTTGCGTTTTGGCTGGTGCGACTTGGCAATGTGTGTGGCTGTGAAGGGTTGGCATCAGTTCTTTACTTCAATTATTTCTACAAAATTGTCAAGATTACCCACTTTCACTATGTCACCAACTGTATGTCCAAGGATTGATGACGCTAACGGTGATTTTAAACTTATTTTTTGAATTCCATTAGATAATTCATTCTTGTTCGCTGTCTCAACGATATGTACTTTTATGTCCTTACCATTGTTCATATACTTTACTGTGACTTTACTTCCCAAGCTAATTTCATCTTTAAAAAGTTTGGCTTGCTTTTCTTCTTTTCTTTCAATGCTTTTTATTGTCGCAATTTCATTGTCGGTATCTATGATAGTAGTTTGAGCTACATAATTTTCAACCATTTGAAACTCGTCTGTAAAGGCAAATGAAGTTTTAGAATGGTCAGCTAGATTGTAGTCATTTCTCGATTCAACATTTTTGATGAATTCAATTAAACGCTTTGTTTCTTTCTGTGGATTACGCCACCAATTTGTACTCCATATTCTATGAAAAACAAAACCGTGGCTTTCAAGAATTTTTTGTCTGTGTCGGTCGTGTAAATATGCTTCTCTACTCGAATGATACTTTGCTCCATCACATTCAATTGCAATTTTAGGCACTCCTGCAATTTTTGGGTCGTAAACAATATCAATTCTAAACTCCGAGACTTTCATTTGCGGAATCAACTTTGATTCGTCTACTTCATCAACTAAACGTTGATAAACTTCTTCTTCAAAAGGCGATTCTAACTCTCCGAAACTACCAACATTGAAAGAAGTGCTTTTTGTTGAATTCTCGCTAAGTGCAGTTAAAATTCCAATTCTTGAATCGTTATTCCCTTCGCTTACGGCTTTGCTGTATGCTAAATATGCGTAAAAAACTGCTCGTTTATTGTTAGAGCCTTCCGTTATTAGAAAATCTTTGTAGTTCATAAATGCCTGTTCAGGTACTGATGAACAGACATAAACTTTATACTTAGCTCTTGTGATAATTACGTTTAAAAGTTTGTAGCCTTTGGAATGATTAATCGGACCAAAACGCTGTGCAAATTTTCCGTCTTTTCCGGGACCATAAGTGGTTGAGAGAATAATAACATCTCGTTCATCACCCTGAATATTTTCTAAGTTCTTAATGAACATTCCGTTTTCTTCCAATTCTTGGATTTTGGCATTGAACTCTTCAAATTTTGAGAATTTTTGCCTTTCTAAGATTTTGCTTTTTATATGATTTCGCTGAGCAATATTAAAGGTAGCAATACCGACTGTTGGATATTCTCCGTTTGGAAGTCGATTTATATTATTCTCAAGAATTGACAAAACCATTTCGGCTTCTGCATCATTGATGTGGTCTGAAAAAGTACCATTAACTTGAATATATTTTATTGGTGTATAATCAAATGTATTTGGTAATGGTTTAAGTCTTTGATTGTAGAATGCGTAATTTGAAAAATCTATAAGGTACGGATGTCTTGACCTATAGTGAAAATCAAGGTGACGTTTCTCAAAATTGAGTTCAGCTCCAAAGTCTAAAAGGGATTCACAAGACAAAAGGATATTATCCCTATCTACTACAATTTCATCATCTTCTTCAAGGTCGTCTTCGTCTTCAATTGTACCGTCAAAGACTTTACTAAAATAATTTGAAGGTGGCATTTGGTGTTCATCACCTGCAATAACTATCTGCTTTCCTTTTAAAATTGCGGGCAAGTTGTCTTCTAAACGTAATTGGCTCGCTTCATCAAACATTACTATGTCGAAATAGCCATTCATTCCTTTAAACAGGTTACTTGCTACATCTGGTGAAGTTAGAATAATTGGAAAAAAGGTAGTGAACAAATCAGCATCATATTGAACTATTTGTCGTAATGAAAGCCGTTTAAATCTGTTGCTACTCCGCTTATTATATAAGTTTTCAACCGAAAGATTTGTATTTCTTTGTTCAAAATCTCTTGTCGTGTCAATCTGTTTTGAGAACCAAAACTCACGAATATACTTTAATTGTTCTCTTTCTAGTCCACTCAAAGTGCTGTTTAGTTCAATGTGTTCGGAATCACTTGTTGGCAAATCAACATTTGCTGAATTTACGAGCATTGAATTTAGATAGTGAATTAGAAATGACTTCCGCCAATCTTTTTTCCCCTTCAATGCATTTATTAGTAGTTTAGCTTCATTAGAAAGTCCATTGTAAAATTGAAACCATTTAAACTCTGTTGTGAAAATGTCATTTTCATTATTGAAGTAATCCCTTTTTTCTTGAATAATTTTCTCAACTGCATTAATGAGTCCTTTGAAGTCATTGGCTGTGACTTTATGATTTGTCCAACTATCAGACTTGATTTTCTCCCTTAAAAGTGAACTATTTTCTTTGAGTGATTTTAAAATATCTGTTTGATATTCAGATATTGAAAATTCTAGAACATCAATTGAATCATATTCATATTCAATTTTGGACTGAAAATCCGAACTAGTTTTATCAATCAATTTATTTGCTTCTTCAATTTGATAAAGATTGCTCTTAATTGATTTTGATACTTGAAATTCTTTTAGGTCAGCACAATTTGAGTAATGATTTTCAAGGTTTGTAAAAAGTTCTTTGATTCTCTTTTGGTCTTGGACGACCTTCTTTTTAGGTTGAGAAAAAATAGTTATTGCTTTATAAAGTAGTCCATTTGTTTTTTCTTCATCAAGAAAATCGGAATTGGTTTTGTGTTCTGCATAAATAGCATTAATTGATTCTTGAATTTGCTTTCCACTTTGGATTTGCTCAGCAAACTCAGCTTTTCTTATTTTGAAATACTCACTTTTATATTTTGATTCAAGTTCTTTTAGTTTTTGAAGGGACTTTTCATATTCTTCAAAGGAATCGTTGATTCCTTGTTCAATAACATACGGATTATCCCCAACTAATTTTTTTGAATTCAGAAATGAGGTTGAATCATATTCTTGATAATTAGAATAAAGATTTTGGCCTTTCTGAACAAGTTCTAATAGTCCGTTCAATTCTTGTGAATTATACTTGAATTGAGATTTGTCGATGTTTAAAGTATGGTCTTCATCTGTGCCGTTAAGTTCAGATAAAAGCGTTCCGACTATATCAGTCCAAGATTTGTCTCCTAGAAGCTTTTCATCAAGTTTTTTATGTTTTCCGTTAATGGAATCAATAAGTCCTTTTGCTTTTTTGATAAGATTGTCTAGTGATTCTTTGGAATATGTGTAGCGGTATCTTCGATAGGATGAATTGTCAACCCTATCTCTAACTGAATCAACAACTGTTTTTCGGTCTTTAACAATATCACGAATTAAAACGCAGTGATAGTTTAAGTCTTTTTCAATTAAAGCATTATGTAAAACTTCTAAAGCCGTTCTCTTTTCGCAAACTACAATTGTCTTTTTATGATTCTCTAAGGCATTAATAAGGATTGCGGATAATGTTTGACTTTTTCCTGTTCCTGGAGGTCCTTGAATTAAAATGTTTCTTGTTGCTTCTAAGGAATGTAAAATACCTTGTTGTGATGGGTCAGTTTCGACTGATGAAATAGGTTGGAAAGTATGGTTTTCTAAATCGTCAAGGTCAATAGACAGACCTTCCAAATCCATTAAATTACCATAGTCGTTTATTATGTTTTGCTTTTGGACTTCAAAAATTGAAAACAGACCACCAAAGTCAATAAGTGCATTTGTGGAATTTATGGGTAGTTTTTCGTAATGATTTTTATCTCCAATTGAAACAATGTTGTCAAGTTTCTTGATAAATGCTTCTTTGATGTCTGAAGGAACGGAAGTATTAATCTCTTTGATGAGCTTAACGCAAATTTCAATTAACTCATCTTTTGTAATTAGCCCATCATCCAACATTTCACTTGGAATCTGCTCAATTTCAATGTTTGAATCCGATTGTAAGTGATTTATTAAAACTTCATTTAAGTAAATCGGGTCGTCTTCATTTCTGTTAATTTCCCAAGTATTAAATTCTTTAGTCCGTTTAATTCTTAATGACCAAATCAGGATAGGAGCAACCGTGAGCTTGTTGTCTGATTGGTCTCGTCTGACAAGTATTGGAAAACCGAATCCAAATGTGTTGATGCCTTTTTCAGATTCGATTGCTTCTGTCTGATTGATTAAATTCTCAAAGGATTTTGTGATTCTAACTAGTTGTGTTTGGTCTTCTTCAAAAAGCGTATTCAAGTCTGGAACATTGTCCTTCCAACTAATTCTGAATTTTAATGGCTGTTCAGAAAGTAATGATTTTATGAAACTGTCAGGAAGATTCTTGTCAATATGTGATAGTCTGTTTAAGTCAAACTTGTTTCTTGAATTTGCAGGTATTGCATTTAGATGAACGCCCCTGCGATTACCTATCTTCAGTCTCCTTTGAAGTTCATTTAATAATTTTTCTGTCAGTTCCATTCTTCTTCTTTAGTGCGTTGGCAAAAATTCAGGCTCTTTTGCTTGCGAAGCGGTCGCCCGTGTGTAGGGGCAAGCAAATGTGCCTGAATGTGCGGTTGGCATTTTATTTCTGTCGTTCATTTTGTTCACTGTCGTTGCCTTATCTTTTTAGCATTGGCGGTAACGGTTCTCGGCTTTGCGTAGTGGCGGATTTAGAAGTACTTCACTGTCAGCCTACCACAAATGCTGATTAGATGCACAAAGTTACAATTTTGCACTGAATCCGCCATTACGCAAAACCGATGTTGTGCCTTCGTTGTTCTTTTTCGTCCGTATGTTGTCGGTCAATACTGTCAGCGTTGGGAAAGCCATACTCTTTGCCAAGTTTTGGTTTGCGGGTCGGCTCGTGCGACTTGGCAATGTGTATGGCTTGTGGGTTGGTTTTAATAATTAAATGTCAGTCCTACTCCAAAACCCATATCACTGTCGTAATGCGTTCTGAAACCTAAGTTTTTACTTGCGATATAATTCAGTCCAAGCATATATTCTCTGTCTGTATTTACCATAAATGCAGCTCTAAACCTTTTTGAAAGTGGAATGTCTTCACGTCTTAATTGTACTCTTACGTTTCCATCGTGATAGACTTCTGTTTGTAAAATTATAAGCATTGGCAGAGTATATGCAACCCCTAAACTAAACTGTGTCCGATTGTCTTTGGTATTAGTCTGCCCAAAAAGATTTTTTTCTGGTGTTTCGTGCTTTCTGTATCGCCAATCAAAGCCAATAAAGGGCATTAGCCATTGGTTTCTGCCTATGTATCGCCCTATGTGTGTTTCTGTTTCGTATCCGTGTTTGTCGCTATATCCCAAACGCCATTCAGTGCCAAAACTCCATCTGGTATTTTGCAACATTGTCATACCATCATTTCCATTTGTTGCAAAGTCGTTTTGAAACATAAAATGTAGTTCGTTGCTTTCTCTTTGTAGTTTTTTGTAAGCCCATTTTTTGTCAGGCAACAATGGATTGGGTGCTTGGTTTTCTGTACTAAAAACTCGGTTCATCCCTGCCATCATATGGTAGAGAATATGACAATGAAAAAACCAATCGCCTTCTAAATTGGCTTCAAACTCAATCACATTGGTTTCCATAGGCATTATGTCCAAAACATTTTTAAGCGGTGCATAATCGCCTTGCCCGTTTATAACCCTAAAATCGTGTCCGTGCAAGTGCATCGGGTGTCGCATCATCGAGTTGTTGTAGAGTGTTATTCTTACAATTTCTCCTTTTTTGATTAGAATTTTATCAGTTTCAGCAAGCACTCGGTTGTCCATACTCCACACATAGCGGTTCATATTGCCTGTTAATTCAAACCTTAATTCTCTGATAGGTGCATCTTTTGGCAAAGTGGTTTTGGTAGGTGATTTCAGCATTGCGTAGTTTAAGGTAACAATGTCATTACTGGGCATTGTATGATTGCTATGGTCTGAATGTTCGGATTTTTTGGGTTTATTTTCTCCTGTAATCTCAGGGTACATTACCGTATTCATATCCATTTGTTGCAATGACATATCCATACCCATATCGTTCATTGTGCCATCCATTTTCATCATATCGTTCATCATCTTCATACCTTCAAAGTATTTCAGTTTAGGCAATGGACTTGCCAACTGCTTAATACCTGAACCTATGTAAATAGATGCCGATTTAGTTCGGTCTTCGGGTGTTGCCAAAAATTCATAGGAAGTATTTTCTGCCAGAATGGTAACGATGACATCATAGGTTTCTGAAACTCCTATAATTAGTCTATCCACCACAACAGGCTCAACATCATTGCCATCATTGGCAACGACAGTCATTTTTCCACCTGCATACGTGAGCCAAAAATAGGAAGATGCACCACCGTTTGAAATTCGCAATCGTACTTTATCGCCTGCTTTGAATTGAGATAGTTGGCTTTCAGATGTTCCATTGATCAGGAATTTGTCATAATACACATCACTCACGTCCATTGCCAACATTCGTTTCCATTCGTTGGTCAGTTTTGTTTTGAAATGACCTGCTTTTATAGCTTCACCGTAACTCTGAACAGTATTTTTCTTTATGGCAAACCAATCATTGGCATTGTGCAACATTCTGTGAACATTATCAGGATTATAGTCTGTCCATTCACTTAAAATAATGGGAACAGTAGGCAAATCGTCAATCCCTTTTCTGAAAGTAGGGTTGTCTGCTCTTTTGAGCAAAACCATTGAACCGTACATTCCTATTTGTTCTTGTAGTCCGCTGTGGCTATGATACCAATGTGTACCGTTTTGAATAATGGGAAAACGGTAAATGTGCGTGGTGTTGGGCTTTATTGGCATTTGGGTCAAGTACGGAACGCCATCTTCCTTATTGGGCAAATACAAACCGTGCCAATGCAACGATGTACTTTCTTTGAGCCTGTTGTGTACGTGAATTTCTGCCGTATCGCCTTCGGTAAAAGTAAGCGTAGGCATTGGAATTTGTCCATTTACGGCTATTGCCCTTTTTTCTTTTCCTGTAAAATTGACGATGGTATCTTTTACATAAAGGTCGTATCGCACCACTTTTTGGGCGAAAATGGTTGTAGTTGCCAATAGCATAAGAACTATCGGCAACAATTTTTTATAAATATTTTTTTGATTATCCATTTGAGAAATTTCATTTTTTGTTGCATTGAAATAGGAAAATGTGCCAATAGCGGTATTGATTGACTTTGAAATGACTACATTTTCAAAACCTGCCTTTGAAATAAATTCGGGCATAAAGCCTTTTACGTTATCATTGGTAGTTTTGAAACCGTCTAAGAACTGAACCAATCTAAAAGTAAACCGCATCAATTTGTTTTGTGCTTTTCCCCAATCGGCAATAATGAGTTTACCATTGGGTTTCAAAACACGATACAACTCTTTAAGACAATTCAGTTTTGTTTCTGCATCTAATTGATGAAAAACCAAACAACTATATACTTTATCAAAACTGTTATCGGCAAAAGGCAAAACACTACCATCGTACAAATGCAAAGGAAGTTCAACCTTATTTTTTGTCAATTTATGTTCGGCAATTGCCTTTACTTTGGGGTCAATATCCAATCCTTCTAATTTTGCATTTGGATTTGCCTTGTGTACCAAAAGTAAATTTTGACCTGTGCCAAAACCAAATTCTAAAATCCGCTCATTGGTTTGCGGATTGATTTCATCAACCAAAAGCCTTCTGAACTTCTTCTCGGGCATAGTGATTTTAATTGCCAAGTCGTAATAGGCAGTTAAAAAATCATAGCCTAATGCAGGGATATATTTTTTCTGTTCCATAGGTTTAAGGATTTATGTTTTCAAAATCAAATGAAACTGTTAGGTATTCCCACGAAATACTGATTTTACCTTTTTTATCATCAATAGCCTTTACTTCATAAGTGAGTGCTTCGGTAATGGCTTTTGTTTTTTTAGGCTTTACTTTGAGCCTGATTACATCATTTTGGGCATTGTAGTCGTCCGCTAAGTGCATATCCCAATCCTTGCTCAGGATAATTGTCCATTCCTTTTTGTCGGGAATGGTAAAGAAGCCGTATTTTCCTTTCGGTACTGTTTGTGAATTGATTTTTACATCTTCCGAAAACTCAATCCAAGTGGCTTTATGTGCCCCTGTTGCCCATACCTGCCCATAAGCAACCAAGCCGTTCCAAATATTTCGCCCCCGTACACTTGGCGAGCCGTAATCAATATGAACGTGATTGTTGCCCACCATTGCCATAGCCGCAGTTCTTGGGCTTTTCGCTTTGGTGGTACTGTCTGTTTTCGTATTGTGGTGTTCGTGTTGTGCAAAACCTTGAAACGACACAAACAAGAGAGTTAAAAAGAGAATATTTTTCATATTTTGAATTGTTTAGAAATGATAAAATAACATCAAACCACTCATTACTATCATCAATGCATCTTCAATAATGGTAACGGTACTCATCGGCAAATTGAACACAGCCCCTAAACAGGCACATTGAATTTTCTTTTTGTTCAATACTGATTGCAATACCCCAATGATGCTAATACTCATTACAACAAGTGTTACACTATTAGTAAAAAGCTGATTAAAATTGACTAAAAAAGCAATGCCCAAAGCCAATTCTGTAAACGCATAGATGTGTGCCCAAGCGGGTAATCGCTTGGCAACTATATCATACATTACATAGCTTTCGGCAAAGCCTTTCAAATTGAGCATTTTGAAAAACGAAAACACCAAAAAGAACCCCGCCATAAAATGTCGCATCCACTGCATAGCATCAAACCTATCGTTGGAAAACTGAACCAATAGCGTTACCAAAGTGATATAGAAAAATATCAACAAAATGGGCTTGTAGGTGGCTAACCAACCTTTGCTTTGTTCTGCCAACTCGCTGTGATGTTGGGCAGAAATCTGATACTTTTCAGGCAAGGCTCTTTGCAACCTATCCAATGGAATGTGTTTATCCATTGTGATTGTGGCTGAATTTTCGTCTTTTGAAACTTCAACGTTTAATACATTTTCTATCATCAACAAAGATGATTTTACTTTTGCTTCGCAACTTGAACAGGTCATTCCTGTTACCTGATATGTATGTACCATAATTTTACATTTTAAAGGTTAAAAACTACGGCACAAAGTTCCGAAGCTATTTGCTCATCGTTGTTGTGGTATTTTGGGTTTGAGTTGTAACATTTATAAGTCTTCAATTTGCTTTCGTTTATTGTTTTTCAATTGCTTGTAATGTGATGGCGAAAAGCCCGTAACCTTTTTGAACTGATTACTCAAATACGCCACACTGCTATAATTCATCTGAAAAGCAATTTCACTCAAAGTCAATTCATCATACAGAAGCAACTCTTTTACCTTTTCAATCTTTTGGCTGATAAAGTATTTCTCAATTGTCGTGTCTTCTACTTCCGAAAACAAATTGCTAAGAGATGAATAATCTTGTGTCAAGTGATTGGACAAATAATCTGAAAGATTGGTATTTAGTTGAGCGTTTTGTTGATGTACCAATTCAATAATCAAAGTTTTGATTTTTTCAATCAATCGGCTTTTCTTATCATCAATCAGTTCAAAACCAAAACCTTTCAGGTATTCTGCAATCTTGCTTTTTTGTTGAGCCGTAATGGGTGCTGCGGTTTCTACTTCGCCCAAATCAACTGCAAGTAGTTGAAGTCCGAGTTTTTCCAACTCAGACTTCACCACCATTTTGCAGCGACTACACACCATATTTTTGATGTATAGTTTCATTTATTCTATTGTTTCAACCGTTTTACCACAACTCAGCATTTTAGAACCGTAGTATGGGTTCTTCACGGTGTTTTCTTTACTCAACCAATTTGCACCTTTACCATTGTTTGCCATTGGGCAATGTTGGTAATATGTAGGCGTTTCTTGTTTGGAAACTTTGAAAAGTTGATACATATTGTCAGACAAAGTATTGAAATGGTCTCTTTGATGCCCAACATCTTTGGTTTCTTCGATGTGTTCGGTATCAAATATCAAGTCCTTCATTACTTTCATCCAAACAGTATGTTCTTCATTGGAAAGTTTGTTCATCTGCACGGCATTAAGAGCGTTGAGCAATTCTTTTGCTTTGGCAGAAGCCAAGTTGCCATCAGATTTTACCAAAGCATCTTTTAGTGCGAAGTAGTTGTCAAAAACTGATTTGAGTTGATTTACTTCTTGCTTTGTTTCTGTTGACTTGTCAGTTGCCCCACCGTGATTGTGATGTTCGTCAATCGCTACTGCTTTTACAGTTTCCGATTTTTTTACACGGTCGTATTGACAACATTCAGGAAGTTTCGCATAGACATCATCAGGTGCAAGAAATTGGTCGCTATCGTAACCTGCCAAAGCAATGTGTTTCAAGATTTCGTCTTGATTGGTTTTGCTTGGGTCATAAGTCAGGGTAGCCATTTTGGTATCTTTGTTCCAATCTACCTGTGCTACTTTCTTGACATTCCCTGCTTTTTCAATGGTCGTTTCACACATACCACAGTTACCGTAAATTTTTACGCTTTCGGTTTTAGCGTTTTTGATTTGAGCGTTACACGCTGTAAACGATAGCAATAGCGTAATTGCCATCAATATTTTTATTGATTTCATTTTTTAAAATTAATTGTTTAACGTAAAATTGAGAAATTGAAAGCCAATAATTGCCTTCAATTGGACAGACCTATGGCTGTCAAGGCAAGAAATCAGCCTATTTTGGGTGGTAGCCAAATAGAAAGGAAACCTGATGAATAAAAGCTGTCTTGGTAATAAAAAATTGGCTTGTTTAGGATTAACTTAATTCCTGAAAATTTGATTAAAAATGGAATTGTAAAATTTGTATGGCTTGTCGGGCAATGACAGTCTGGGTTACCGCATTTTCCATCACAATCTTTTCCGTGCTTACTGCATCGTCCTTTTTCTATGTCGCAACAACCTTTCTTTACCGCTTCGGTGTCAGTTTGCTTGCTGCAATTATTTTCTATGTTTTCAGATTTTGACCCACAAGCATAGATGTCTGTTGGTGTCAGTAAGAAACCAATCAGGGTGATTAATGCTATGTAAATAAATTTTGTCATACTGTTTCAAAACGCAAATTTACAAATTTTTTCGGTCAAGCGAACGCAAATTTACAAATTTTTTCGGTCAAGCGTTGGCAAAAAACAGCTCTTTTGGTTTTTAGGGTTGGCTTGCGTATCGGCAAAAACCAAATGTGCTGTTTGTGCGGTCGGCTTTTTACAATGAGGCACAACATCTGTATTGCCGCAATATTGCGGCAATATCCTTATTGTCTATAGGTCAGTTAACTGATCCAAGGGGCTTACAAACTTGGCAATAGCCCGCTCGGTGATATGGGTATAGACCTCGGTGGTCTTCGTGCTCTCATCGCCCAGGAGGGCTTGTATATACCTCAGTTCCATACCTTGCTCTAACAAATGTGTTGCAAATGAGTGTCTTAATGTATGTACAGTAGTATAAGGATTTACGCCAGATTTGTCAACAGCTTTCCTCAAAATCATCTGTACACTTCTTGCACTATAGGGGCCGTAATCTTGCCCTTCAAATGCCCAATATACAGGCTTATAAACTGCTATATATTCCCGTAAGGCAGTAGCCATTTTAGTAGAAAGAATACTATATCGGTCTTTTTTTCCTTTCCCGCCTTTGATAAACACTTTTGCTTGTGACCATAGGAGGTCGTCTTTTCTCATTTGAACCAGTTCGCTAAGACGTAGTCCAGCAGAGTATATCAGCATGAGGATACACCGATGCTTAAGGTTATCTACAACGTTTATGAGTTGCACCACTTCTGTTTGACTTAAAACATTTGGTAGCTTTTGAGGTTGCTTAGGTCTAAAGTCATACACCTTGCGCGGCTGCCCCTGTACAGCTTCATAATAATACTTTATGGCATTAATAAAAGTATTTTGGTAGGATTCAGACCATTTCAACCTCTTGATTCCATCCAGCATAAAAGTCTTAATCTCGTTTTCCTCCAAGCTTAAAGGATCTTTCCCTGCATAAAACGAAAAAAACAGGGTTAAGCAATTTCTATAAACTTTGATTGTGCGATGGCTATACCGTTTAAGGGTCAAACTTTCTACCATTTTTAAAACAGCTAAACGCTGCTCGGCACTGATCTGCGGACTTGTAGCGACGGCTTTCGCTGTCAAGCGGTCCTTTCCTTTGACTTCCCATATTGCATCTGGAAAAAGCTGCTTCAATTGTGCCCATGCGTCAGGGTTGTATGGTATAAACCAGCCATATTCCTTCGTCCATCTCGCCCCCTTTATTTTTTTCATGAAGGTAGGCAATTCGGGAATATACTGTCTCGGAAGTACACGAATATACGAGACAGCTTCTAATTCCAGTGGTTCAATAAAAAATGTAGCATCCATGACCTAATTGACCTTCGGGTTATATGGAATTATTGGATATTGCCGCAACACCATCGTACGATCTAACTGCGCGTACCGGGTGCATTTCAAAACGTACAAGTAGCGGGACGGGTTGTTTAGGTGGGTTTGAACAAGCCGATAACGTAGCTCCCGTTTCCAGAAGCTAAAGTCACCCTTGCTCGCTCCACTTTTCGCTATTACAATGCTTTTTTCTACGAAGATGGCAGGGCTGACGCCCCTGTTTTTTGCCCTTTCAATACCTTATTCTATGAAGATGGCAGGGCTGACGCCCCTGTTTTTGCGCTTGCAATATCTTTTCTATGAAGATGGCAGGGCTGACGCCCCTATTTTTTACAGGGAGCAATTTTTGTACACACAAAAGCAAAGAGGAGCGTAGCTCTAAAATCTTCGTAGATGCAGGTACATTCAATTAAAGAAAGAGGAGCGTAGCTCTGGCATCAAACAAAAATAGCCCTAACGCCAATGCCAAACACATACACAACCAGCTTGGTAGCAGTACAGCATTTGATCGCCCATTGCTTGATGACTCCCTTTAGCACATAAACATAACGTTAAAGCGATTTTGTGTTCGGCTACAGACTTCATCCTTACGCAAGAATTTTGATAAGCCAAGCGTTCCACAAAAGATAGAAAGATTCTTCTTGCAAATGTGCTTTCATTTTCCGATTATAGGAGGCTCATTCATCAAATCATCAAACTATATGTCTCCGAAAAACAACCAAAAAAAATCTCGTCGTAATTTCCTCTCCAAATCAGTGCTTGGTTTAGGCTCCCTAATGATCGTACCCCGATATGTACTCGGTGGCCCCGGTTATGTCGCCCCAAGCGATCGCCTGAATATTGCTGGGGTGGGTGTCGGAGGAAGAGGAAAAGCCATCTTAAAAAGTGCCGCCCAGTTGGACGAAAAAACAGGAGAGACCAAGGAGAATATCGTCGCCTTATGTGATGTAGATGATCAAAATGCTGCGTCAACATATGCGCAATACCCGAAAGCCAATCGCTATAAGGACTTCCGTAAAATGTTGGAGGCCGAGCATAAAAACATTGATGCGGTTATGGTTGCCACACCCGACCATACACACGCGGTTGTTGCTATGGCTGCCATGCGCTTAGACAAACATGTTTACGTAGAAAAACCACTCACCCATAGCATCCACGAGGCGCGAATGCTCACCGAGACGGCGCGTGAGCGCGGTTTACAGACACAAATGGGCAATCATGGGAACTCCGGTGAAGACATCCGAAGGATTTGTGAGTGGATTTGGAATGGCATCATCGGAGACGTTACCGAAGTTCATTGTTGGACCAATCGTCCCGTTTGGCCCCAAGGCATTCCACGTCCATCAGAAACACCCCCCATTCCCGGAACCTTAGCTTGGGATTTATGGGTTGGTCCTGCTCCCATGCGCCCATATCACCCCACTTATGTCCCGTTTGGCTGGCGGGGTTGGTGGGATTTTGGAACTGGCGCATTGGGCGATATGGCTTGCCACATCATTGATCCGGCCTTTAAAGCGCTAAAATTAGGCTATCCGACAAGCGTTGAGGCCAGTACGCCCTCCGTGTATAAAGCGCCTTGGTCGCCTGAACTGAACAACGACAGCGCACCCGCTGCTTCTTTGATCCATTTTAATTTCCCGTCCAGAGACAAAATGCCCGCTGTTCAGCTTACGTGGTACGATGGCAACCTTCGCCCACCACGCCCTATTGAACTTGGCGCCGATGAACCTTTTGGAGATTGGGATGGCGGAGTCTTATTCGTTGGTGAAAAGGGCAAAATCTCGTGTGGCTGCTATGGAACCAAACCGACGCTTCTCCCAACCAATCGTATGAAGGATTTTAAAGAACCTGCCCCCATGATTGCACGTGTAAAGGGGAACCACCAGACGAGTTGGGTTGAAGCCTGCAAAGGTGGCCCGGCTGCCAGTTCTAACTTCAATTATGCCGGCCCATTGACCGAGATGATTCTAATTGGGAACTTAGCCTTAAGAAGCCTGAATATTCTGGAGAAGGTCAAAAACCGTCGAGGTGAATTGGAAGAAGCCTTCACCGGACGTAAGCAACTGCTGTGGGATGCACAGAACCTACGTATTACCAATTTTGAGCCAGCCAACCAATTCATTAAGCGCGAATACAGAGAAGGCTGGGCGTTATGATTTTTCAGGGCCGTTTTCCAGTGAAGAAGGCTTGAGGGTGTAGGTAATTTTAAGGGAGCGGCTCTTTTCAATTTCGGCCATTGTATAACTGACCGTCATGGGCATTTCCAAAGCAGATTGGATTAGGCGCGTCATTTCCTCGGAAGAAGCGTTTTCTGGGGGACGGTCATAAACGGTTTCGGTCACACCAAATTGCTCGTCCGCTGCGGGTTGTAGAACTGAATTTTCGCCTGTCCCGATTGTTGGCTCCCCCGATACTTCTTTTGCACGTCGCTTACGGTGGTCATCTATCACCTTTTGCACCCGTTTTTGTACCACCCGTTCCACTTCCTTTTGAGAACCCGAAGCATACCCTTCTACGGTAATTTGTTGTCCCCATTCGGTTTTGGCCAAAGCACGGTACATAAAGCCCCGCCCATGTGGTTGGACAAAAATCTCCAAAAACACTTGTTTCGGGGCTTTTTCATGCGCTGGACGAGAATTAGGCTCTTTCTTCTTCATCTTCCGTGTCGTCGTCCATAAATTCTAAAGGTGTGGCATTCATTGCAGCCTCCTCCAATTCATCTTCGCTTACAGGTTCGATGGTGATGACCTCATCTGCCCGATCTACGTCTTCCGGCTTTACCATTACCACAAACCGACTAAAATCAGCCGTTTGAATCGGTAACGCAGAGGAAGACATGTCCATAATCATGGCTTCTACACCTTCCGACGCTAACCGATCTCGGACGATTTCGGCCTCATATTCTACTTCTGACCAAAAGACGATAGACCAACCATCATATTCAATGCCTTGTGCCATAACTTTCTCCTTTGTTTTTCGAGCGTTCTAAGTTAGAAATTCCGTCTTCATTGCCGTAGGCGGCTGTACGGCCTCGGTGTTGGGGTGCATTTTCTTTGAAACGTACCAAAATCCCAAAATCCCAAGCACCACCAAGGGCAACATGCCATACCAAGGTAATGGTATTTGTTCCATTTTTGCCGGATCAAAGTCTTTCTGACCCATTAAGGAGCTTGCCATAACTACCGAAAAACCGTTGTTGACGAAATGTACGACGACTGCCGGTAAAATGCTACCCGTTTTCCATGTAAGCCAGCATAAATATATTCCGATGAGGCTTAAGGGTAGCACCTGTGCATACGACATATGATACATTCCAAAAACCGTTCCCGTGACAACAATCGCCCAGAATGGAGTGATGCTACGCTCTACTTGGCGTTGGATGTAGCCTCGAAACAGCACTTCCTCGCAAATGGCGGGCGTAAGTGCTATCGCCAATAAGTTAATCCAAACAGAACTTTCCTTAAGTATTCCCAAGATAAACTCTTCCCGCAGTTTATCCATTTCTTGGACAAATTGTGGGGCCGGAAGCCATCCATTCAGTTCTGCTGAAAATGCGATCAATGGATAAAGCGTTACCAAACCGAGAACAGACCAAAAAATAATTTTACCCTCTACAAGTCGAATCCGTAAAAAATCTTTCCAATGGGACGAGTGGCCACGAGCCAGTAACAAGGCTGGGAGACCCAAGCCCAAAAACTGGCCAATCGTATTTCCAACCAATTGCCCCAAAAAGTCTTTTGTGAGCAACTTATCTATTTGGGTAAAATCTATCGGCTTTGCGCCCGCCTGTACCAAAAGCGAACCAACCATAAAGACCGCACCAATCAGATTAAACAACAAGAAAAAAAGGAACAACGCCAAGATGGCCATGAGCCAAGGCGGAAATTTTTGCTTCTCCCAAAACCTATCCAACGGGATAACACCATCTGGGGCATGAGGATCTGCTAATGTGGGGTATTCTTTGCGGAAAAAGCCCTCGGTCGGCGGCATAGCGACTGGCTCCAAAGGTTGCTCTGGCGTTAAAGGCATCATAAAAGGTCAAAAGGTCAAAGTTGTTCGAGGATATCAATGAAGTCCACCCAATCTCCACCAAAAACATGCACCGGGACACCGCCGAGCGCGGCACTCAGGTCTTCAGGCGTTTTATCATCCATAAACAGCCCTTCAAAATTAAGGCAATCCGGGGGTAACAAAACAAAATCGCCCAAATCTCGGTCTTTGAGTGCGGCATTAAAACATTGGTACGAGAGCAGGCCACTCACGGTAACAGGACGCCCAAACAGCACATTGGGTGCAACCACCAATTCAGCTTCTAAACCTTCAATTTTGTTTAGGCGGGGTATTATGTGTTCTGACAAAATGGGGGCTGGTAATTCTCCGGTGACCAAGGTCACTTTTTTAGGTTTTTCCAATGATGCGGGGAATTCCTCCGCTTGGAAATCAAACTCTGTGATAAAATCGCGACACATCCCCACCCCGTTTTCCATCAACGGAAAGTCGTCGTAGCGATCCATTTCCGGGAAGGTTTCTCCAGCTAAAAGATACATTTCGTCACTCAGATACACAAAACGTCGCCCTATTTCAGGATAAAACGTATCTTGCCAAACATGAGCTTCTTTAATCAACGTCCGGGCATCATCTTGCGAGAGCGGGCGCAAGCGGTGAAGCCCTTCCCGATGTTTTGTCAGACCCACTGGAACCACTGCAACCGACTGGATGGCGTCGTTAAGGGCAAACAAATCGTAGATCGTCCGTCTTAAGACCTCGCCATCATTCCACTCTGGAACCAATACAATTTGGGTGTGCATCTCGATATTATGATCCCTTAAAAACCGAAGTTTTTCCATCAACCGGTCATCAGTTTTATGCCCCATCATCTTGTGTCGAATCTCATTATCCGTACAATGCACCGAGATATAAAGTGGGCTAAGTCTTTGTGTTACAATTCTTTCTAAGTCGCGATCTCGAAGATTGGTCATGGTAATGTAGTTCCCATACAAGAACGACATCCGATAGTCCCCATCTCGAAAATAAAGAGACTCACGCAGCCCCCCAGGATTTTGATCTACAAAGCAGAACATGCAGTCATCCCCACAATGCTTGATGCGAAAGTCCTCCACTTCCACGCCCATAGGTGCTAAATCGGGATTTTCGACGGTTTGCTCGATCAAAACACCGGACTTGCGGATTTTGACCTCAAGCCTTTCATCGGCGGCATAGAACCGAAAATCTAAAACGTCTTGGATGGGATGAAAGTTGATGGACACCACCTGATCACCTATACGCCACCCCGAAATATCCGCAAGGGAACCGGATTCAATGGCTTTGATCGTAACGGGCATATATTGTAGGGTCAAAAAGACGTTAAGCAGACAAAACCAGAAAATACATCAAAAGCCAGCGTTTTTGAAGGGAATAACGTGAAAAGCGTTCAAGACCTCATGGTTCACGGTTTTTATGATCAGCAACATCTTCCGTGATGATTTTCGCGTCTTCGATTGGGTCTCCTTCAACCGCCTCTAAAAAAGCCTCGCGCGCCTCATCCACCCATTTACCCGCCTCGGTAAGTCCGGCATCCACCAAATTAACCGTAAGCCGAAAAGCCGCACCCCCAATCATGGAGAGGCGGCCTAAAGTGGACTCTTCGGCCAACAATTCTTTAAGCCATTCACTGGCTGCTTGTTTTCGCTCAAGGTCAGACATATTACAAGAAATAAACAATCAACTTCTTCATCTTGGCCCTACCTTCCAAAAAGTTAGGTATTTATTTTGGTTCTTCTGGCGCTTCTTTTGGTTCAGATCCCGGCGTCTCGACTACCTCAAAGTTTGGGGACTCCTTCACCATTTCATCCGAAATAGATACATCAAATCCTTGAGGAGCCTCCTTTTCTGCGGCTTTAAATTTTTCATCGGCGTCGTTCCAACGCTCGGAAGAAACGGCCTGATAGGTTTCTCCCATGAGGTTGGTTAACTCCTCGAACGCCCCGAATGCCGTTTCAAAGGTGGCTTTAAGTAGAAATTTTGCTTTTTCTTCTAAAGGCAATGCACCGAATTGTTCAAGAACCTTTTCGAATCTTTTTTCTGACATGGTATATTTAGGCTAAACGTGAAACATGGCCGATTAGACGAAAAGCATCCGACATGGTTTCAAAATCGGGAATTTCTATGAGCAAAGCAACCCATATAAGTGGTGTCGTTCTAAAATCAACCGGAAGCTGGTACAAGGTGTCAACCACCGAAGGGATGATTTCCGCCCGTATTCGCGGGAAGTTCCGCCTAAAAGACAAAGAAACCACCAATCCTGTAGCTGTGGGAGACCGCGTAACGCTAAGATTGGAGGCAGACGGTTCTGGGACTATAGCCGATATACACCCACGTTGGAGCAAACTAAGCCGCCGTGCTGCTGGTCGAAGGGCAACCATCGAGCATGTTATCGTGGCCAATGTAGATATGGCGTGGTGCGTGCAATCGGTTGTTTTTCCTAAATTCAATCCCGGTTTTATAGACCGCTTTTTGGTCATGGCTGAGATTAATGAACTATCGGCTGGTATTATTTTGAACAAAACCGATCTCTTGGACGAAGCATTGGCAACAGAAATGGCGTGGTGGAAGCAAACTTATGAAGACATTGGGTATTCGGTATTGATGACTTCTTCCGCGAACGGCAATGGGATAACGGCCCTAAAAGCGGCTCTTTCCGGAAAAATAAACGTCATGTCTGGCCCTTCGGGAGTCGGTAAATCCAGTTTACTCAATGTCTTAGAACCCAATATGGGTATAAAAACGGGCGAGGTATCGGACTATACCGGAAAGGGTAAACACACCACCACCCATGCCGAACTTTGGCCGCTCTCAGACGGAGGCTATGTGGCCGATACACCCGGACTTAGAGAATTTGGCATTTGGGATCTTGCTCCAGAAGACCTCTCCGGTTTTTTTCTGGAATTTAGACCGTTTTTGGATGATTGTCGTTATCCAAACTGTACCCACGACCACGAACCAAGTTGCGCGATTATTCAAGCCGTGAACGAGGGTTCCATTACACCAGAACGTTACAACAGCTATCGTAATATTTTACAAACACTGAAACAGGGCTTAAAGGATACTGGAAGATGAGTTTTACGTATATTGTCTTGTTACGAGGCATTAATGTGGGCGGCCATAAGAAAATTCGTATGCAAGACCTAACCACCTATTTGCAGGAAATGGGTCTGGAAGATGTAAAAACCTATATCCAAAGTGGTAATCTGGTGGTTAAAACAAGCGAGACCGATCCAGTAGCACTTTCAGAGCGCATTGCACAGTGCATCAAAAAACATTACCCGTTTGAGGTGGAGGTGATTGTACGTACATTGTCGGCGTTTCGGAAGTCTTGGATAGAAAATCCTTTTCTTGCCCGCTTGGATGCCGACCCTGAAAAAATCTATGTTACGTATTTAATAAATACCCCTACGCACAAACAAGCAACGTCACTTACAAATATCTATTTCCCACCAGAAGAATTTATCTGGCAAAGTAATGAAGTCTATGTCTATTGTTCGAATGGATACGGAAGAACCAAATTGGACAATGGTTTATTTGAACGAAAATTACAAACTAAAGCCACCACCCGTAACCTAAAAACCATTCGCAAGTTGCTCGAAATGGCAGATGAGACCTAAAAGTCTTCTTCAGGATTTTCAAAAACTTCTGGTGGTATTTGCACAGGGCACGACACTTGATCCGTAAGAATGGCACTTCCATTTACTGGACTGACCTTTCTCGTGGCTACCGAAATTTGGTGTTTTCCGCACGTTAGGGTTTCCCAGTCTTCCCAACGAAAAACGGTGGATTTTCCATCCCGATTGCTCTGGAGTACATAAGCCCATTGTTGGATGCGTCCGGTTTCTTTGTCCACCCAAAACCAATATCGGTCTTTAGGTGTAAGCCCCACATTATCGAAGGAGGTGCTGAAAACCTCGGCGGTGGTTGTGTTAGAATCGGGAACGGCAACGCGATAAACGCCCGGATCAAAAAATTTGGTGGCCACCAACAACCAATAGGTATCGTTTATGAAACGACGATAAGCTGTGGAAATAAGGCTTTCTGCGGTCTTTTCAGGAACAACCTCACCATTATAATAAGCCTTCCCTTTTTGGGTTTGCACATTGAACAAGACCGTTACGGTGGTGTCTGCGTTTTTCTTCCACGTGACTCGGTAACGCCCTTCCCAACGATCCCAAACATGTCGGATAGGCGGTGTTTGTTGACTATTCCGTAAAGCAGAGAACGAGAAGGCCAAATAACGGGTACTTTCCCAAGCAGTTGGCCCACCCACCGCCAAAAAGGCTTTGTTTGCCAGTCTGTCGGCTTCTTGATCGGGCTGTGACCATGCAAGTGCTGGTACTAAAGCACCTAAAAACAACAATACTTTCATCTGTTAACGTGGGTTGGTGATAAAAATCTATGATCCTAAAGGTCGGGTTTTTTCGTATAAACAAAGAGACCTTTCACCCTCATTTCACAAAACCACAAAACCAATATGAAAAACCTCTTTACCCTTATGGCCATTTTGTTTTTTTCTGCTGGTACAGAACAGGCAATGGCCCAATGCAAAACCTACTTCACCAACAAAGCTGGGTCTGTCTTGACCTATAACATGACGGATCATAAGAACAAGCCCTCTGGTACGTACAAGATTGAAATCGTGAGCGCAAACAAAAATGCAACGGAAATTTCCGCAAAAACGACCTTCACCCCAACGAAGGGTCAGGCTTTCACCTCTGCGCCATATGCAGTAAAGTGCAAAAACGGCATCATGAGCATGGATGTACGTGGTTTGGTGGCAAACACTGGCGGGCAGCAGATCGAGAGTGATGTGACCGCCTCGTTCGTGGAGTTTCCCGCAACCATGAAGGCGGGACAATCGCTGCCAGATGCCGAGACAACTGTTAAGTCGAAGATGAATGGTGCTGCGATGGGCGACATGAACATCAAGATTTCGGAACGCAAGGTAGTGAGCATCGGATCGGTTACGGTTCCTGCGGGTACGTTTAATGCCATTCAAATTTCTTCCGTTCAAGACCTCAAAATGAAAGTTGCCGGAATCTCAATCCCCGGCTCAAAAATCATCGTAAACGAGTGGTTTGTATTAGGTGTTGGGATGGTGAAACAGGAATCCGAAATAAAAGGGGGGATGATGGGGCGCTTGGCCGGCGGAAAATCAAAAATGGAACTTGCGACCATTCAGTAAGCATGGTCTCTTGCTCTACCAACAGCCATGCGTTAAAGTGATATATTTTTGACTAAATATTGTGCTGACGCATTCAAAAAGGCTTGCCCTTCAGATCAAGAATCACGGCTCATTACAATCCCATCTTCAAACCAATGTGTAAACGGCCATTGGTCGGCCCTTCTTCGGGGTTTGCAGCATAAGACACCTGCATTAAGCCAAGCGGGGTATTGTACTGCAAACCCAATCCATAGCCAAACCGGATCAGGCGAGAAGCACTTTGGGCTGTATTGGGTTGCTGAATTAGCCCCAAATCCCCAAAAAGAAAGGCATATGACGAGGCGTCCAATTGGTATCGGTATTCGCTGAAAACCCGTCCACCGGCAAAACCTTTAAACTGTTCTTCGCTATAACCGCGAATGGACGTAGCTCCCCCAAACCGAAAAAGGTCTGCATCGTCCAAGACTTTGCTGATCAAGGCCTGATAATCGCTACCAATCACCCAAACTTGGCGTTTTAGCGTCGGAACAAAGACCCTAAGAAGTGCCGAAAGCCGCTGTTGGATGATGGATTCACTTGCGCCATCGGGTCTTTGCGTCGTTTTTTTTCCCTGCTGTAGCACCGACATCACTTGTAAGCCTTTCCTTGGATTTAGACGACTATCCGTTTGCTCATACCCCATACCGATTCCTGCAAACCACGTTTTTGCTCTAGCCAAACCTTCTCTTGACCCTTTTACGCCGGGTTTTAGGGCACGAAAATCTACCGAGGTAAAGATTTCTAAGCGATTCGCTTGTACATAACCCGTTTCCACCTCAAATCCATTTTGGTTAAACGTGGAATCCCGTTGTTGTCCAGCCCATTTCCCCCTGAACCGCACAGGTAAACCCATCACATATGGCCACCTAACGGCTGTTTCGAACTGATTTGATTGTCCGGGCATCCGGCTTAGTTGTGCCTGAACCTCTTCTCCACGACCCAGCAGGCTTCGGAGTAGAAGCGTTCCGTTGCCCACAACACCAGCACGTTGCGTGGCCGACTTCGGCAAATACCCCAAGGCCAAGTCGAAAGTGCCGGGTGGCCTGTCCTTCGCCGCCACCACGACTTTGGCATCTAAATTATGATCAATCTGTACTTGAACAGCATTCACCTCTTCAAAAATACCCGCTTCAACCAAGCGATTTCGGGCGGTTTCTGGATCAAACCGAACCATCCACTGTACAGGTTTTAGCCCCAAGATCGAACGTATATAATCGGGTTTCATTCGGGTAGTGGCAGGCAGTGTTAATCCCGCGAACTTTACCGGAGGCCCTTTTTCCACTTTAAACACCAAGTGCCATGCGTTAGCCTCGCTGCTGTCTGAAAATGCTTCATCCACCGTAATGCGGGCCAGTAAAAAGCCCCGATCAACAAGAAAGTCTAAGATATGCTCTAAATCGGCCTCTAATGCTTCCCGATTTTTGGTCGTAGGTTTGTAGAAACCCATTTTCTCCAAGATCAAACGTTCTTCAGAAACATCCATACCCACTATCCGAACCGATTTTAAGATGAAATCGGTTTGGGGTGTAAGCGTGTTTTGTGCAGATAAAACAAACGGAAACATCAAAAAACAAAAAAAAAGGCCTTCATGATTACACCCAAACCCTTTTTTTCGCCTCCATAACGCATTATTTTTATTCATACCCATCTACTTCCGTATAGCAATGAAATTATTTTGTCGAATAAAGGGCTTATGCCTGATAGCCTTTGTGTTTCTCGTATTCATTTCCAGTACGGCAAAAGCACAGGAAAAACCTTTGTCTCAAACAAGCACTCGCCCAGACTCTACGGTTCAAAATCACCCTGTAGGTCGTGCTTTTCTCTTTGTTTTGCCGCGTGGAACCCGAAGCGGGAAACCTTTTGTTCGTTACGAAATTGTAGATGCACCCGCCATGAGTTGGTTGGTAAAACGTTCTTTTTTTTGGGACACCGACCGAGAAAAGTCCGGCTCTGTTCATGTAATCCGGTTTCGAGCTTATACAGCTACAAATGAGCCTTCCGAAATCGCGATTGTTGTAAACCTAAAATAATGCCACAGCAAAATGTTTCGGCGGAAGATGAACGCACAAAAACACTTATAACACCCTATTTCCACAAAAACCTTCTTGAGTGGTTTAAAGATAACGCACGAGATTTACCCTGGAGGCGCACCAAAGACCCCTATCACATCTGGCTGTCGGAGATGATGCTTCAACAAACGCGGGTAGATCAGGCTATGCCCTATTACCTTGCTTTTATAGATGCGTTCCCCACTGTTTATCATCTAGCCGAGGCTCCACTTGATGCTGTTTTGAAGTGTTGGGAAGGGTTGGGTTATTATGCACGCGCACGAAATCTACACAAGGCCGCCCTAAAAATTGCAATGGAGCACCAAGGGGTTTTTCCGAAAACCGAAAAGGAAGCCTTGGCATTGCCGGGTGTTGGGCCGTACTCGGCAGCAGCTGTACTTTCCATAGCTTATCAGGTTCCTTTGGCTGTTTTGGATGGCAATGTTATGAGGGTTTTGACACGGGTTTTATCTTTTGAGGCGGATATTCGCCAGCCCATTCACAGGGCAATACTGCAAGATTGGGCTAATCTCATACTCAATCATAGGTCTCCGGACAAACATAATGAAGCGATAATGGAATTGGGCGCAACTATTTGTACCCCTAAAAAGCCCTTGTGCCCCAAGTGTCCTTTGCAGCCAACGTGTAAGGCTTACCAAAACAATCGCCAAAACGAGTTACCCTTCAGCTCGAAAAAACCAAAAGTTCCACATTTCCAAATTGCCGTTGGTGTTGTTTTTAACGATGCAGGCCAAATACTCATCAACCGGAGACCCGATGAAGGGCTTTTGGGTGGTTTGTGGGAATTTCCCGGTGGTAAACAAGAACTTTCTGAAAGTTTGGAGGAGACTTGTAAACGAGAATTGGCGGAGGAACTGGGCATCGAGGTGTCCATTCGGCAAAAATTGGTCGTCGTTAACCACGCCTATACGCATTTTAAAATCACACTACATGCTTTTTTATGTACCTTAAGCAAAGGTGATCCCATTTCAACAAATGGACAGCCCATTCAGTGGGTCAAGGAGTCTGAACTTGATCAGTTTGCTTTTCCGAAGGCCAACAACAAGGTGATTGACGCCCTAAAAACCCGAAAAATCACCCCCACTTTTTTCGACGAAACCCAATTATAAGGTAGAAATTATGGAATCTTGGATGTTTTATTTGATCGGCTTTGTCATTTGGGCCATTATAAAAGGAATTTCAGACGACCAAAAAAAGAAAGATAAAAATCCAACCTCAACGTCTGGAAGCGTAACGGGTAATTTGGAAGAGGTGAAACAAGGCTTCCAACAACTTGCACAACCAAACCAAAGACAGCGCCTTAGCACGAATCAAAAACCTATTGGCTATTTTTCAAATGGGAAGTACTTCGATAACGAGGCGGGATTTGATACAGGATCAGATTATGATGTAGTGGCTAAGGATTATGACCAAACCGCCACCGATTATGACGTCAACATTAAAGTATCAGAAGACCAATTTGAAAATCACCGTTTAGGCGACCACCCGAAGGTAAACCATACAAAACCAACTCCGCTCACAATACCTAACGTTGTCCGTAAAACGCAAAAAAAAGCATTCCAAACGCTTAGAGATCCTGAAAACGCTCGGAACGCCCTCATCTTATCCGAAATTTTAGGTCAACCCAAAAGCCGCAAACGCTAAACCAAGGCGTTTTTGATGTTTACCAATTTGTCTCTTCTGCCTTTGCAGGCCAAAGTGCAGCCATTATGGCGCCCAATATGACTCCAAGCACCGTATTCACTAAGAGCGTAGGAACCCAAAAGGCCAATGGATTAAAAGGCATCTGTTCGGTCATTGCCAGCATCATTACCCAAGTAAACAACCCCGAAAGTAGCGCCGTCACAAAAACACCAACGCCCCCAATTAGCGCACCATCCTTTGCACCCGCTTGCACATCAGCCCGTATGTTGTACACGAAAATGCCCGCGCCAAGCCCAAGTACCAACTTCACCGCCGTCAAGGACATGCTCAACATGCCAACCCCAACTTGAGCAACACCCAAGTATGCAACCATTAATGAAAAGATCAGATTGGTCAGAATACTTGACAATATGGCTGTCACCACCGTCGTAAGGATCGCAATGTAGTGTTCGGACTTGAGCATATTCACCTCAAAGATGATTTACAAGGAAGTAAATGGTTTAATACTCACGTACCTTGAAGACCAAGGCCGCCGCAATAGCGCCCATTACAGCACCAATCACACCCAGCATAACCACACCCAGCACCACCTGTAGGATGGGATTGCTCAAAAAGTCGAACTGTTGGGAAGATTGGAGGGCTTGTTCTATCTGCTCGGCATCCATTCCTTGTTTTCCAAGCATATCCCGCTGCATATCCATGCTCATCCGCTTGATTTCTTCGTTTGTTGGGAAAAGCCCAAGCATCTGAAAGATTTATGAAATACTACTGGAGAACATAGAACCCAATGCCAAAGCCCCTGCGCCAAGTGCTGCACCATCGCCGGCCCTTGCACCACCACTTAACACGCGGTTATAATGCCAAACAGCCGTAAATGCCCCAGCCATTGGCACAATTAAGCAGTTCAATAACCCCAAACCTGACAGCAAAAACGGAGACATATCCCGCATAAACATCATGGTTGGGACACTCATAATGATGCCTAAAACTGCAGAAACAATGGCTCCATTTAAAATTGAAGGAAATTTAGGAGGTGTATTCATGTTACTTTCTATTTGGGTTTTGGAACAATAGCCGCCATTTAATGCGCCATACTTCTAATATAAGTGCTAAAAGTCCTTTGGTTGCATAATACCCGCAAATACTGCCGAAAACAAAACCCGTAATAACCCGACCAGTGACATTGCCTTCCCAAAGTGCGACAACCGGTCCAGCCCAGTGAATAAAAACAACAAGAGCCCCAATACCCATAAGCCATCGTGCTTTCGCCATCAACAATTCGTCCCACTTTTTGAGCGGCCAGTACAAAACCCCTCCGGCAAATAATCCGGCATATATCCCAAAACATCGCTCACAGACCGCCATCGGAATACCGTGTAACCGAATACAACGATCTGGAATTTGATGGCACAAATACCGATACTGAAAACGCCACAATAGGCCAGCACCGTCATCCAAAACCCATGGCAACATTGGGCCTAACATCCACAGTAACAAGATGATAAGAGCAATAAAATATGCTTTTATAGTATTTGATCGCTGGTCTTGCATCTTGCTAAGGTAGGGCTTTTATCTCGATTGAAACAACAAATAACGTCAGAGAAACAATGTGTGATTTGTGTTACTAAAACTTTCGCCATGATCGAAGGTGGAATAAGGTAAACGTAGTACCTCTGTAGCAGCGGCTTCCTATTATGTAACAAACAACTTGACTGACCCAAAACAAAAAATCCCCCGCCACGAAATCACGGCGGGGGAAGATTTACTTCATATCTTTAATCGGTTTCCACTAAAAACCAACGTAGTGCAAACGGGAAAACACATCCAAAAATGCCCAACCCAACCCAATTCATGTCAAACATGTTGTCCACCGAGAATTGGTAAAGGCCGTAGATCATAAAAGCGATTCCCGCACTAATGGAAAGAACTGAAAAAAACCGATAAAGTGCTGTCTTCATGTGGGCATTACTTTTTTCCGCCCATCAAACCACCGAGAAGGGAGCCAAGACCTCCACCACTATTCCCACCGCCACCGCCAGCAAGCTTCATAATGTCTTGCAGATCAAAGTCCCCGTCTCCATCTTGATCCATGAAAGGCGCTAATGCACCTAACATTCCGTCACTCTGGGTTTTTCCGCCTTGGAGCAGGCCAGCAAGAGCATTTACATCAAGGTTTTGTTGCTGTTGCTGCTTTCCGAGCATTCCAAAGATCATCGGGCCGAGTGTTTCAAAGATACCACCCGCCACATTGGGATCTACACCCGTTTGCTGTGCAACATGGTTCTGTAATGAAGGTTGCTTATTGCCCAAGACCATGCCCAGCAAGTCCATTGGGTTTCCACTATTCAAGCCATTATGCACCGCTTGGGCGCCTTGTTCGGAACCCGCTTTTTTCCCCATGGCACTCATGATCATGGGTGCTGCTAGGGTAACTGCATTTTGTGCAACATTTTTATCAATACCAAACTTTTCTGCTACCTGACCGGCTGCTTGACCTGCCACGTTTTGCATAATCATTTGCATTATGTCCATAAGAATCTCCCTTAGTTTGTAAGATGGAACGATTTGAATAAATGAATATAGCGCAAAACCGCCAGAATCCAAAAAAAGTTCCCCCCCTTCTATCAGAAGTTGACGGTAGCAACACAAAGATTTCTAAGAAAAACATCAAGGTTATTTCAAAGAAGTTCCAGTGGCTTTCCAACCCATAATACCGCCTTGCACATTATAAACCGTGGTATAACCCCAACTTGATGCCTGACGAGCAGCCATAGAGGAGCGAGCACCAGAGCGGCACATAAACATCAAAGGCGCTTCTTTGTCTTGAGGAAGTTTGTCTGGGGAAAGTTGTCCGAGGGGAATATTGACCGCCTTAGAGACTTTACCATCCGATTTCAACTCCGCTGGCTCACGGACGTCAATTAACTTAACCCCTTCTTTCAGTTTGTTGAGTGCGTCAACAGGTGAAATGGTTTCTACACCGCCACCCTTGCCACCACGAAATAGATCAAAAATAGACATGGTTATTGCTTGTTTTTGGTTTATGATGACGCAATATACCAAAAAAAATCAAGATGTTCCTACTTGTTATAACAAGATATGATTAAGAATTTACAGCGCATGTTGGGAGACGTTGGGCATAACACATTCCTGCTTCGATGAATGAAGCGAATTGCCTTGCAGAGCTGGGACGTATGGAGGCGCACGATCGTGGGTCTTTACGATTCGTCTCATCGGGTATCCGCAGCATAACGAAAAGATTTTTTTTAGGCCGAGACGGGGGCTTAGGCTAGCATTTATATTCGATAACCATAGTCGAAGTTTTTGCTGGAAAGTTAATCACTCAAAGTTAGACACTGCTCCTAATGGTAACAAGCCTTTTTGATGATACAATGCCACTGCGTCAATGATTTCACTGCGAATTGTTTTCTGGATTTGACTTAGAACCTGCATTTTAGCTTGAGGTTAAGAACGAAATACTCAGGCAATGACCGACTGCGCAAATGCTGGGAACACCAATCTCAACCGCACGTCTTTATCTGGGTTAATGATCCATTGCACATTGTGACGTTTGAACACCTCACCGAGTTTGAGGGGATTCACCACCTCGTCGGCAGTGATCACTTGTTCTTCCCATTTCTCCAGACGATCTGCTCGCACCGTAGGCCCTACCCATAAAACATCTAGGTGAACTTCGCCACCACACACGCTAAACATCAAATTAAAGCCTTCATTTTTGATAGAATTGCGAATACGGCGTAGCAAGAAGAGCAATCCTTGTAGCCAAGCGTTACGATCGCCCTCCATCCACGCCCCACCTTGGGCATTGGCCCAGCGGATTTTCAAATCGGATTGGCCACCAAGTTGTTCTTTTAAGTAGGTCTCCCAATCGAGCAAGTGCATGACTTCTAAAGGTACACTGGATTTGCGCTCATTTATCCAATCTTCTTGGACATCTTCGACATGACGAGACAAGGTAAGTGCTTGTTCATAAATGATTTGCCGAAACTGCTGAGTGACCAATTCATCCATTTCTGGATAGGCCATCATGGTCTCGATTGCCGCTCTAATTCCGGAAACATGGGATCGGACTTGCTCGATGGTGGTTTGCAGGGTATAAACTGGAACTCCCTGTTCGGCCTCTTCTTGTAATGCCTCAAATTTAAAGACAATCTGATCTTTGATGAGGCCATTTTCCAAAACAGGCAATAGCTCAATATCCAGAAATACAGACGTTTTTGACCTTGCCACAAAATGGAACTTTGGGTCATCTGTATCTATACGGTCTTCTAAAGCAAGAAACGCATCTTCCAAGATTTGCGGGTTTAATATCTCAGAGAGGTATTTTGACGATGCGACCGATCTTGCTCCTCCCAAGCCTAAAAGGTGTTCAGCAGATTTACTGCTTGCCAAAATTCGTCCATCCCGCCTACAAACGACCACGCCGATACGGATATGGTCTAACAAAATCCCAAAAGCACCCTCAAAATGATTCATAAAATGACAACAATGCGGATCAGTTTGCCAATAAAGATTCCACCTGATCCATAAGCGATTGAATGGCAAAGGGCTTGGTGAGGTAGGCATCAGCCCCGACGGCCTTGCCCTTCTCAATGTCAGCTATACGTCCCTTTGCCGTGAGCAGCAACACTTTCGTTCGGTCTAACCTTGTTTCATGCCGGATTGATTGGCAGATTTCATAGCCATTTTTCCCGGGCAGCATCACATCCAAGATCACCAAATCCGGCGCGTGGTTTTCGAGAATGGTCATGGCCTCGTTCCCGTCTCGCGCAATAATGGGCGCGAAACCCTTTTGTTTCAGCAAAAATTCGAGGGTCACAACAATGCTCGGTTCGTCTTCCACAATCAAGATTTGATGATTCATGACGATGCAGGGTTTTAGGGGTTAATGCAGGGATGTATTTTTTCAATTCATAGCGTCAGACAACACATTTTTCAAGCGGGCAAGGTTTTGGTTTTTTGTGACAATTGTGCTTCCAAGGGAATGGTAAAGCAGAAGGTTGCTCCTTTTCCCAAAACACTTTCCACCCAAATTTTGCCTTTGTGCGCCGCCACAATCCGTTTACAGATGGCCAACCCTAACCCACTTCCTGTAGGTCTTCCGCGCTGAGTATGGGCCACTTGGTGAAACTTCTCGAAGATTAACTTTTGTTCCTCATCCGAAATCCCGACGCCTTCATCTCGCACACAGAATTGCACAACTTGCCCATCCTTCTGCGCAACGAGTTGGATATTCCCTTCGGGTTCATCGGAGAACTTCAAAGCATTGGAGAGCAAGTTAACCAAAACTTGAATAAGCCGATCGCGGTCTGCTTGAAGCATGATAGGAAATTCGGGGGGCACAAGCAAGAGGTTCACTTTTTTCTGGAGCGCGAGTGCCTCCATGCCCTTCACTGCCTCTTGCATCATCTCGGTCAGGTCAAACGAAGAGACCACCCATTCTGCAGTATCGGACTCTGTTTTTTCCATGTCCAAAACATCGTTGATCAACCTTGTGAGTCGTTCGCTTTCACGAATGATGAGTCCCAAAAATTCTGTTCGCTGTGCAAGCGGTAAATTTTCGTTCATCAACATTATTTCGGTTAGTGCGCGGATAGAAGTTAAAGGAGTTCGAAGTTCATGAGTTACAGTAGAAACGAAGTCATCCTTCATCTTGTCTAATTCCTTGAGTTGCTCGTTTGCCCTTCTCAATTCGGTAGAGGCCAATTCGAGTGCGTGCGACTTTTCCTCCAGTTCACGGCTATACTGAATAACTTGCCTGGTTTCATCGAGCATGTGCATTAATTCCTCAACGGCAAGGGGCCCTTCTTTGACCACACTTGCCACCATTACCCGCGCCGACGCAGAGCCAATAACGGCACTAAGTTGTGTCTCGGTAAACTGCACCAATTCCGCAAGTTCATTATTCTTATTGGCTCCGCCTTCTAACCGCACCTGTTGATGAAACCGATTGAGCAACTCGGTGGAGCGCCGCCTTCCTAAAAAGCGTTTTAGGAGATTTTCCAAGTCTTCGGCACGGGCTTGCCCTTTCCATGCTACTCCTGGTAGAGCTTGTTTCTGCTTGAGTACATCCACAAAGGCAAATGCTTGTTTTTGTTCTTCAAACGACTGTTTTGTGAAGAGCGAAACCCCTACATAAGCCATCATATTAAACAAAAAACTCCAAAAAAGTGCATGTGAAAGCGAACTATAATCTGTTTGACCAAAAAGCGCATAAGGTCGTAACCAAGAAAGTCCAAAATACCCATCGGTGATAATCGAACGACTTACCCAGCCCGACTCAGCCAATGATGGAATGAGTAGGGTAATGGTCCAAATCAGAAATCCGACCAAAACCCCAGACATAGCCCCAAATTTTGTAGCTTGCTTCCAAAAAAGCCCTCCAAATACGGCAGGCGCAAACTGCGCAATAGCCGCAAACGATATAAGCCCTAAATTTACAAGGGTATAGCTTGTGGGAACTAATTTAAAATAGCCATACCCCAGAGCTAAAATCCCCACGATCGCGGTACGTCTAATGAAAAGTAAAAACCGAGGAACCACCACCCTTTCACCCAGATTTAGATTCCTTAGGCGCAACAATGTAGGAACGATCAGATCGTTAGAGACCATGGTACTTAAGGTGATGGTGGCCACGATTACCATCCCCGTCGCTGCGGAAAGCCCACCCAAGAACGTAAGAATAGAGATTACAGGCTGTCCAGCCGCAATGGGTAAAGCAAGTACAAATCCATCCGCCGCTTGTGTATTTCCGAAATATATGCGCCCTCCGAGTGCAATCGGCAAGACAAAGAGATTGATCAGCAATAAGTACAATGGAAACAACCACATGGCTTTGTTGATGTGCGACTCCGAAACGTTTTCTACAACGGCCATATGGAACTGTCTTGGGAGCAAAATAACCACTAAGGCAGACAAAATGGTCATCCACATAAGATCGGGATAGGTGGAAGGATCAAAGCGGAACAAATGTTCTAAGGAAGGATTTTTCTGGGCTTGGGTAAAAATGTCATCGTAGCCATCAAACATGCCATAGGTGACGAAGCCTCCTACCAGCAAAAACGTTAGCAGTTTTACTATAGATTCAAAGGTGATGGCGGCTACCATTCCTTCGTGTCGTTCCAAGGGGTTTAGGTGCCGGGTTCCAAATAAGATTGCAAAAAGTGCCAAAGCAATGGCCACATAAAATGCCGTCTGGCCGCCCGTATCCGTTGTACCCGTGATGATGAGAAAGCTATACGAGATGGCCTTTAATTGTAGCGCGATATAGGGAATACCGCCAAAAACTGCAATAACGGTAATAATACCTCCTAATGTTGCACTCTTGCCATAGCGAGACGCCACAAAGTCCGCAATAGAAGTAATCCTGTAGCGTTTAGAAATCCGAATCATTTTGCGGAGAATGAGCCACGAAAGCGGCATCATTAAGGTGGGGCCAACAAAAATAGGCAAAAAACCAATCCCCTCGCTTGCAGCCCTACCCACACTGCCATAAAACGTCCACGCGGTGCAATAAACGGCCAATGAAAGAGCATAACCATAGGCATTCCCCACAATACTCCTCCCTTTCTCCGCACGACGATCCCCCCACCACGCAATAGCAAAAAGCATGGCCAAGTAGAGCATAGCAATTAAAAAGATGACCCAAGAAGGAAGCATGTCGGTTAGTCTGGAGGGTTATTGTCCGAAAAAAAATCCGCCATCAACGCAATTAACCCGATAAATAGCAACCAAGCTAAAAAAATATACACAAACAGCATTGGAATCCCACCTATTTTCCCGCCATAACCAAACAGGTTAAACATGGGATAACTGAACAGCGTTAAACCCAAGAAAAACAAGGAAATAAGACGTTGCGACTTCATGGGATTGCGGGTTATCGGAATAGCATCAGTCTAAAGTACGCAAGAACAGATGGCTTGACAAACGCTTGAGAGGGTTTTGAAATTAAGTGGTATCCATTTTCATGAGCGAGGTCAGAATGTCTTGGTTCTTTCCAAACCACTCCGAAACCACCTTTCTTACGGAACGCGCGTCCTTTTGGATCAGTACACGATCGGCTATTTCTTTGGCTTCTTGGAAGTTGATATTGCGAATAATCCGTTTAATTTGGGGAATAAACACGGGAGATACACTGAAGGCATCTAACCCCATCCCCAAGAGCAACGGTGTGGCCAATGGATTTGCTGCGAATTCTCCGCACATGCCCACAAAGATACCTTTTTGGTGAGCTGCTCGAATGGTATTTGAAATTAATTGCAAAACAGCGGGGTGCATTTCGTCGAAGCGGTTTGCCACCAAATCGTTTCCTCGATCTACAGCAAGAACATATTGTGTTAGGTCATTGGTTCCGATAGAAAAAAAATCAACTTCATCCGCAAATTGATCTGCCAAGAGCGCCACCGATGGTACTTCTACCATAATCCCCACCTGCATTTGCGCATCAAATGGGTGTCCTTCCTCCGTTAATTCTATCTTGATTTTAGCGATAAGACGCTTAATGGCACGCACTTCGCCAATATTGGTGACCATAGGGATCATCAGCCTTGTAGGGCCAAAGACCGATGCACGTAAAATGGCTCGTATTTGTGTCCGCAACAGTGGTTGCCGATCCAGTAATATCCGCACGCCACGCCATCCCAAAAAAGGGTTTGGCTCATGTTTACCAAGCGGCAGTACTTTATCACCTCCTAAGTCTATGAGACGGAACGTGGCCACGTAAGGCGTTGTCGCCGCTAAAACTTCTTTATAAAAGATAAATTGCTCCTCCTCGCTGAGTGCCCTCCCTTGCGCCAAATACATCATCTCGGTACGTAGCAATCCCACTCCTTCCGCATGGTAAGTTGCCAACTGCGGTAGCTCAGAACTAAATTCAATATTGGCCCGCAGGTGAACCCGATGTCCATCTAAGGTTTCGGCGGGCAAGTTTTTAAGTTCCAATTGTTGATCGAGGAGTTTGCTATATTTTGCTTGCTTTTCCCGATAACGTTGAATGGTTTCTGGTGTTGGATTGACCACCAAAATGCCCGAAAAGCCATCTACTATCGCCCAATCTCCCTCTTTTAACACCCGCACGGCTTCCCAGCCTAACGAGATTATAGCGGGAACCCCCAAGGCGCGCGCCATTATAGAGGCATGAGAGGTTGCGCCACCGAAATCCATCACACAGCCCAGTACCTGTCTTTTACTAAAGAGAACCAAATCGGCTGCCGTCAAATTTTGGGCGACAACAATTCGATGTTGTTGGATTTTGGACATCAACCGCTTTTGTTGAAGCGCCCTTAAAACGCGGTCTTTTACCTCTCGGAACTCGTGTGCGCGATCACGTAGGTAGGCATTTCCACTGGTCTCCATCTGCACGATGTGTCGCTCCATATTCACCTGAACCGCATATTCTGCATTACAGACCTCTTCTAAAATGAAGCGGCGCACGGCTTGGGTAAATACAGGGTCTTCTAAAATTTGGATTTGCGCTTCAAAGATAGAAGCACTGTCAGAGCCAATTTTCTCCTCGGCAACGGCGGCCACTTTTTTTAGCTCATACTTTGAGCGCTCCAAGGCTTCATCGAGACGCACCTGCTCGGCGGGTATTTCCTCGATGCACAAGGCTTTGCGCTCCGACTGCGGCTGTGACCTTGAAAACAAGTAGGCCGGTGAAATGGCAAAACCCGGTGAAATGGCAATACCTTGAAAGGTATGTTCTGTGGGGGGATGGGTATCAGCTTCGTCCATTTGGGCTATACCTTGCACTTAGTTTGGAGAATTAGGACGAGCAAGTTCCGCATTAGACATCATGGCTTCTTCCCCAAAACCATCCTCAAATAGACCACAAATGCGGTCTGCGGCTTCGTTTTCATCCTCGCCATCAAAGACGAGATGAAGCGTAGCACCCGGCTCTGCAGCCAAGGTCATCACGCCAATTATGCTTTTGCCATTAATCTCAAAACCATCCTTCTCAATAAAAAAATCTGATTTAAAGTGCGAGGCTGCTTTCACCAATGAGGAAGACGGGCGGGTGTGAAGCCCTGCTCTATTCCGGACGACGACAGTTCTTGTGATCATAGCTTGCGATGTTGGAGGGACGCTAAGAGTACCTGCAATGTATCTAAATTTGATGACGAAGGCAAGTATAAAAGCGCATCTTGTGCTTGCTTGAAGTGACTTGAGACCAAGTTCTCGGCATCTCGCAATACCTCCAGTTCCTGCATTAGTTGCTCCGCTTTAGGAACCTCGTTGGGCGGAAGGCCGCCTGAAAGCACCTCTTGGAAGAAGGCTTTTTCGGCTCCTTCTGCTCGCTGCAAGGCCGTAAGTAAGAGCCATGTCCGTTTTCCTTGAATTAAATCGCCTCCTTTTTGTTTGCCAAAACCTGCCGGAGCCGTTAGGTCTAATAAATCATCCTGCACCTGAAAACCCAAACCCAGATGAAGTCCCACCGCCGATAGATGCCCCATTTCTTCCTGAGAGGCCCTACCAAGCAGGCCACCTAATTCAAATGCGCATCGGAGCAGTGCAGCCGTTTTACCGTCTATCATGTCTAAATATTGCGAGATAGAAACTTCCATCCGTTGTTCAAACACCATATCCAGCATTTGCCCCTCGCAAAGACGCATGACCATTTTATGAAACTGACGAATCATCTCGCTCAATTGCGGGCTTCCTGTTTGCGCGAGCAGGTCATAGGCCATTCCCATCATCAAGTCTCCACTAAGAATGGCCACGTTTTCATCCCATTTGCGATGTACCGTAGAGCGGCCTCGGCGCGTATCGGCTTTGTCCATAATGTCGTCATGGACAAGGGTAAAGTTATGAAACACCTCAATGGCCAAAGCAGCAGGCATGGCTTTTTCTGCGGAAACCCCAAACAGTCCAGCGGAAAGCAACACACAAATGGGTCGGATGCGTTTCCCACCGGCAGCAAAAGTATAACGGACGGGGTCGTACAATTCCGGAGGATCAATCGGAAACACGAGATTTTGGAGGGCAGTTTCTACCTGCTGAGACAAAAAATGGAGTTGTTCCTGGGGCGCCATAAGGTTGGTCTGTTTAAAAAAAATGCACCTACACAAGCGGGTAGGTGCTATAAGTTTTAGCCAAGCAAAGCTTTTATACGATCGAAAATTTCCTCAATTTCACCAACGCCGTTCACTTCTTTTAGCCTGTTTTTGCCTTTAAAATAAGCTTCAAGTGGGGCAGTATCGGCTTCATAGACGGCTAAACGCTCACGGATGGCTTCTGGTTGGTCGTCCGAGCGATGTAAGAGGACTTCGGCAGGTAAATCTATTGGAGGTGGGTTATAGGTGAGGTGATAAATCTCGCCCGTGATCTTGTTCATTCTCCGGTTAGAGAGCCGCTCGACGATCAACTCCGTATCCACCTTTAGACTGATCACCACGTAGTTATCCGCTTGGCTTTCCGCGAGAAAGGTATCCAACCATTCTGCCTGTGGAATCGTTCGCGGGAAGCCATCCAGAATGAATTGGTCTAAACCAGCTTTTTCGATACCTTCCCCGGCGATGCCACAAACCACCGTATCTGGAACCAATTTACCAGCATCCATGAACGATTTCGCCTCTTTACCAACGGGTGTGCCTTCTTTAATGGCCGCTCGGAACATATCACCCGTGGACAAGTGAGCCAGGCCATAATGAGTAGCCAAATATTTGGCTTGCGTTCCTTTTCCTGCACCCGGTGGGCCAAACAATACAAGTCTCATTGTTTTTTAACGTTAAGTGTTGAAAGATGAAAAAAACTTAACATCCAAATGGCTTTTCACCAAAAAAAGAATTGATTAATGCCATCATAATCGAACAATCCGTCGCGCATTGGGATCTATACTTTGAATGGTGGGCGCAACCTCTGGGACAAAAAGTGATTCCACCAATTGGTCAGGGTGGATGCGAATGGAGACCCGCTGTGTTCCATACCATACGGAAAACAAGATAAGCGCCACCATGAACCAAGCGGAATAGCGACTTGGCCATAGATAATGCGATAAGCGGAGCATCTGCCACAATCCCATAATGGCAAAGGGCAGCAGCGCTATACCTGTAAGCGCAGAGAATAGGCTAAATTCAAAAACCAAAAGCAACGTGGTGATTGTAAGTCCAAACGTCATGATTAGACTCACGAGCCAGAAATGCACTTGCTTTGTGAACCACACGCCCCCAATCCGGTCGAACAAGACCAATAAACCAAACAAAATGAGCAGCAGAAAAACAATCATAGGGTTATTTTTGCTGCTCCACCATTCGTTCGTCGGTATTTGGTTCCGGACTTTTTGCCATGTGTGCCAATTTATCGGTCAGCAGAGCAAGACGGTCTTGGAGCACATCGGTAAACAATTGTCCGCCAAGTTTAATCAACTGATCCATTACGGGATTGAGCATTTTCAGGAAAGGCGCCCAAACGTCGCGGGTTTGGGCATCTGGTTTATAGACCACCACCGGAATCCCTCTTTTTACGGCCTTACGTACCACATTTTTATCGTCCGTGATCCGAATGTCGGAAGAAAGATCATCGTCTATGCCTAACCACTGTGTTGCACTTGGTTTGCTCCTTCGGCTTAATAAAATACCCGCCGTAGCCCCGACCACCACCGCTCCTGCCAAAAACGCCCATTGGTACCGTTTGAGTCCGTCTCCAATGGCATCTCCTGTTTCCGTGAGGTCTTCTTTGGCTTCTTTAACCCGATGAGTAATGGCTTCGGAGCGTTGTTGTAATTCCGCTTCGAGTTGTGTACGATCACGTCTTCTGTGTTCCATTATGTTGATTTTTATCCGTTGGAGGTTTGGGCAAGGTCTTGGGAAATTCCGAGGATTCAGGCAATGAGGCTCTTTGTGGTGTTTTTGGGGGCAATAAAAACGTAACCCCGGGAATCTTGTTCCAAAACGCATCTTCAGGGGCTATTTTCATGAATCGGGGACGAATCACGCCAAACAAAGCGCCAGCCAGCAGCAGGAAGAGCGTAACTATGAGGAATCCCCAGAAGGCATGTCCAAGCCACATCCCCACTCCAAGTGCTAAGGTAACGAGCATAAAGAACAAAAAGACCGCAATCACAAATACCAAAATCATTATTCTGATCAATTTGTTTACGAAGTCTTCCGTTTCCAAAGCAAACAAGGACAAACGCGCATCTACCCAGCCACGCACATCCTCTAATAGAGATTCCAAATGATCCCCTAAGTCGCTTAATGGATTTCTGTTCTCTCGGTTTTTCTTCATACACTTATTTTCTATGATGTTTTATTGTTGACCAACCATAAAAACCGCATTGGCAAACAACAATTTTCCGCCATACCAGAATCCCCTAAACAATGGGTTCTCGGCCATATAAACCACATGACCACGCCCCATTTCAACCACGCCATAGGCCAATATTTCCTGAAGTTTTGGCTTGAGGCGATGACCTACAAAACCCGTTACCCAACCATTTTTGGGAACAACACCCACATTATCCCCATCGGCCAGATATTCATACAAGGTATTGTCCTGCTTCAACTCAAAGTAGGTGTCCTCATAGCCAAAAGCCAATGGGTGAGTTGGGTCTAATTGGATTCGGAAAATTGCACCTGGGATGGCATCTCCCATACTTTCGCGTTCTGCCTTGATGTAGCTCCGAAGCCGTCGGCTCATATCTTCTTCGCTCGTAGGTTTTTTTCCCGCCTCATCACCCTTGACCTTCAGTTTAAAGCCCTCTTTTCCGGCCAAGAAGGACATGGCATTTTCGACGGCGATGAGCTTTCCGCCATTCCGAATCCATTCCTTAACTTTATTTAAGTTTGACTCGTTCAACACATTTCCATAAGCACCACTGGGCAATACCAGAACGTCGTACTTAGCAAGGCTGATCCGTCCTAAGTCCTCGGCATTAATTTGTGTGACGGGGTAATTAAGATCGTTATCGAAAAAGTGCCAAACCTCTCCAGCGGAGAGCGAGAAGGTTGACGCTCCAGTTAGCATAGCGACCTTCGGCGTTTTCATGGTATAGACATCACTGGAGCCTAAATCGGGACCAGAATCCGCCATTGCTGTCGTAAGCGGCGTAAGGGATTTTCCGAAGTCGTGCGCTAAATCTGTCAGGTCTTTGCCAAAAGGCTTTGAAATACGGTCATTTAAGTGCCGCGCAAGAATGAGGGAACCGGGAGGAAACGTGATGCCTTTATGTGTTATGGGTCGAATACTGAACCGCACGCGATACCCTTTTTGAAGGACTTCGGAAAGAAACTTTGCATCTTGTAGGTTATTCCACGAGGTGATATAGGCTACTGCTGGCTCAAATGGATTTTCCTTCTTCTCGGTTTTGCTCCCTTGTTCAACGGGTTCTATCCGATCCGCCAAAGCGTAGGCTTCCAAATTGTAAGCATAGGGAAGCGACCATGCCGTAATGTCGTAGGTAACAGAATCCGGCAAGGAAGATTTTGGCTCGAACAGCACATGAGTCAAGACGGACTTTGGCTGAAAGACACTGACCAATAAATCGCCAGATTTTACACTTACTGGCTCTTCGGTGTTTTTGCGAAAATTAAAGCCTCTATAAACCTTGGTAATCGGAGACGTTCCATAACGAATACCTAAGCCATCCAAATGCTTTTGTAGTGCTGACAAACTCCCGATCGGGCCACGGAGCACATAAGTTTTGTAGGGATAAGTTGGTGTTTGTTGGAAAAATTTGCGATACTCAGCCATTAACCTATTCGCCTCCCGTGCCGAGACCTCAACGTTAGACAAACTGGTTGTGATGTGCGTCTGTACGCGCTGAACAAAGGTCAAAGTATCACCTTCTGCTGTGATTACGCCTAAGCCGCCACCGATACCTCCTTGTTCATATGTCATCCCGATAGACCCATTATAGACCGGATAGGTATCGCCATAGGCAGGATAGAACAAATCGAACCGTTCGCGGGAGAAATACATCCATCCCTTTTCATCAAAATATTTTGCGTTATTGCGGCCAATCTGCATCTGAAATTCGCGTTGCCAAGCGGTAATCACCTTATGATAAGGCTCTGCGGCGGGCGGAAAATAATAAGGCTCATCAATGCCCTGCTCGTGATAATCGGCATGGACATGTGGCATCCACTCGCCATAGACCTTGATACGCTGCTGGGTTTCTTTTTGGGTGAGCCATGTCCAATCGCGGTTGAGGTCAAACATATAATGGTTGGAGCGTCCTCCCGGCCAAGGCTCGACATGCTCCCGTGATTCGCGGATGGGGTTAATCTTATTCCCAGCGGCGGTATTGTACCAATTCACGTAGCGGTCACGTCCATCAGGGTTTAAACACGGATCAATAATGACCACCGTTTTATCCAGCCATTCCTTTACGTTAGGATTTTCACCGTCTAAAAGGGCATGTAGCGTTCCCATAGCGGCTTCGGAGGATGCCGGTTCATTACCGTGTACATTATAGCTTAACCAAACGATTGGCTTTTCGAATCCGGTACTATTCCCTTGCATCAAGCCAGCCGTCTTGAGGTTATTGGTTCGGATTTCCTCGATCCGTGCCATGTTTTCTGGCGAGGTGACAATGGTGTAGTACAGTGGTCGCCGCTCATTCGAGTACCCATAAGGAACCAAACGGGCTTGCGGCGTTTGCGCTGATACATATCGAAAATAACTCAAAACCTGATCATGGCGGCTGAAGGCGGTTCCAAGGGCATAACCAAGATATTCCTCTGGGGTTTTAATCGTGTTTTGAGCTTGGGTGGATCCAACAAACAAAACCCATAAAATCCAAATAGAAATTTTTTTGTGCATCACAATTTGGGGTTGGTCATAATATTAAGAATGCGAAACTCAGAATGAAGAGAAGTTACACCTTTGAGGGGCGACAAAAAAGCTATCGTGCGGCATCGTTCGTGAATTATCTTTTTTATGGTCTTTGTTCTTCCAACAAGTAGCCATTAAACCCATCATACGTAGAGATCATCTATTTCTTACACCTCAACAATTCCGTGTCAAAAATTTACCACTCCAATGAAGTTGCAAAACACATAATTGCATCTTCCACCCTTCGGTATCGTAAACCGACCAAAAGTTAAACCACTACCACATTTTATTTATAATTTATGATGCAAGATTACAAGCGCCGTTTGAGGGAGGCGGCCAAAAAAACACAGGTCTATCTCGACATTCTGGGAGATGAAAAACTTACCGAGGATGAAAAAAGAGCTTTGGGAGACTACATGCAGGAAATCTCCAGTGACCGCCTGTCTAGGGTTTATAAGACTTTTAAAGCAAAGCAAACCGGAAAAAATCCCTAACAAGACCATAAGGCCCTTCGGGGCTTTTTTCTTTGTCTCATGTTTTTTCTTTCCAATTAGGCATGAACTCCGCTAAAGGTGTACTTCAGGAAACACAATCCTTAAAAAACAATCCTCCTATGAAACAAACGATCAAACCCCTTTTCCTCTTGTTTTTGGGACTTTTTTCCCTCACCGGCTGCGATGCGCTCCAACAAACCACAAACACCAAATCATACGAGGTGGCCGCAAACAAATGGAAAGCAAACAACTTAACCGATTACGAGTTTGTATGGGAAAAATCTTGCTTCTGTGCTTTTAGAGGACCCTCCATCATCGTCGTTGAAAACAACAAAGTTACAAAGGTCTTGGATCCGGAAACACGCCAACCCCGTACAGGTGTAGAGATTGAATGGTTCCAGACGATTGATGACTTGATGGATTGGATCGAAGAGACGTCCGCACAAAAACCAGAACTGCTTAAGGTAGCTTATGACAACACCTATGGGTTTCCCATTTCTATTGAATTTGATGGAAGCAAAATGATTGCGGACGACGAATTTTTTGCAACCGTTAAAAACTTTAAAAGCTATCACCTAAGATGAAAAAACGTACTCTTTTACTCAGCCTTCTTATCCTCGCCCTCTTTTCTGGTTGTGATACGACACAAAATGTGGGTAGAGAACTCAAGCTAACAGAGGCACAAAAACGGGTGGCGCAAAAATCCAACTCCTTTGGGTTTGATCTACTACGCCAAACCTTGGCCAATGAACAACAAGGAACCAATGTGGTTCTTAGTCCACTTTCTGTCTCAATGGCTTTTGGACTTGCCATGAATGGTGCTAAGGGAATTACCAGAACCGAGATGGAAAACACCTTGGGTCTTGGTGGCTCCTCTGCCGATGAAATTAACCAAACTTACCGCGAATTGTTAGACCAATTGCCCAAATTAGATGATAAGGTACAATTAGACTTGGCCAATGCTATTTGGTATGACAAGCAGTTTGGAACCACCGTAAAACCGGATTTCCTGACAACAAATCAATCGTATTTTAATGCAAAGGTGACCTCTTTGGACTTCAAAAACCCCACTTCAGTAAGCACCATCAACAACTGGGTGAATACGGTTACAAATGGAAAAATCGCAAAAATCTTGGACAGCATTTCCGATAGCGAGGTGATGTTTCTGATGAATGCTTTGTACTTCAAGGGTGTCTGGACCAACGAATTTGACGAAAAAGCGACCACCAACTACCCGTTCACACTCGCTTCAGGAAGTTCAAAAGACGTGGCCATGATGAAGCAATCAGGGCAAATGTCTTATGCTGAAAATGATTTTGTTCAGGTTGTAGATTTGCCATACGGGAATGGAACCTATGCCATGACGGTTTTGCTCCCCAAAGATGGCATCACCCTGAATAATATTGTGACCAACTTGCCGACCAAATGGGATGGCTGGCAATCTTCGATGCGTAAACAGAAAATTGACCTCAAACTCCCACGCTGGAAAACGTCTTACGATGTAACATTGAACGGGATTTTGCAAGCGATGGGCATTAAAACAGCGTTTGTAGGCGGGATGGCAGACTTCACTGGGATCGCTGATGCCCGCCTGAGCATTAGCAAAGTAAAACACAAAACCTTTATTGAGGTGAATGAAAAAGGAACAGAGGCCGCTGCCGTGACCAGTATCGGCATTGAAGTGACCTCTATGCCAACCACGCCGCAAATGGTTGTGAATCGGCCATTTCTTTTTGTCATTCGTGAAAAAGCAACCGGAACCATTTTGTTCTTAGGTCGGATTGATGACCCAACGGTATAATTCTTCTGACGCCAGAAAGGCACGTTTCCCCGCGAGACGTGCCTTTTCTTTATTGAATCCACTGTCTTTTGTAAACCTCTTTTTTTTGAGAAAGGATTAATATTGGATTATTTAACCCTTAGCCATAAACGCTTAATCATTGTTATTACATTAATTAACTCCTTGAGATTGGCGAATTTTATCCCCTAGTAAAATGTCGAGTCATGGGCTTTAGAAGCATCTTAGTACCATTTAGCATTTGCACTCACCCAAATATATGGATGGCAAAGTTTATGAATACGTCCTTTTGCCATGCACTACTTCCAGCGATTAGAGACATTATCGAGAACTGATTTCGTTTTCTCATAGAAGCGAACAGCCCGTTCTGGTGTCCGCCCAATGGAGACAACACCCAATTTCCCAAACTCGGAAAGCGCCCCAATAAGATGAAAAACCACTCCTTCTTGGTCTGTACTTTCGTAGTGCAGGTTTTCACACATCGCCAAGTCAATCAAGTCGGGCGGTGTGATGCCTCTGTATTGCTTTTTTTTCAGGTTGTCGGTGGCGAAATAATAGCGATTTTGACCATTTAACGTTTCATACAAGCCCGAATGTGGATTATACCGACCATCCGTTAAAAACTGAAGCATGAGGTATGGATGTGTGGTTCCGCCTTTTCGGAGGTTAATTTCGATGGCATAGTGTTTCCAAGTATCTCCTTCTTTCACCGAGATAAAATCTACGGCAAAGCGTCCAACAACCGATTTAGACTTCAGCACATTGCCTATGGCCATACCGAATTTTGCGATTTCACGACTATAAGCGATGTCTGCCGGAAATTTAGCACCTAAAAATATCTGATTGGTGGCTTCATCTAAGACCTGATCGTGTGTAGAAACCACTTCAACATCTCCCAATGGATTTATCCGGCATTGCACCGAGGGCGAAACCTTGACTTTGCCCTCAACAAAAGCCTCTACAATCCCGCCCAATTCTATAATTTTGGCCATATAGGCTTCATAATTGAAATGGGGTGCAACCATTTTTAGGTTTCTGGGCAGGTAATTGGCCAGCCATGACTGCAAAGAGGCGTCTGTGGGCGCTTCATCTAACCGAATAATGGCATTCCCCTCACCGGAGAAACCTTCATTCATTTTTACCACCATTTTCTTTGTTTCAGGCAGTTGGCGCTTGATTTCGGCAATGGCGGCGATCACATCGGCTTCGCTTTTAAGGTTTTCAAATCCGGGTGGCATATCCACACCCGCTTCCCGAAATGCCATCCGGCTCCCGCTTTTAGATCCCCAGAACATCAACTCTGGATCGCACCCATAAATAGGGACTCCTAAATGAACGGACAAGGTTCTCTCGAATGGAGTTACATTAAATGCTGCAATATGCGCCTCGTGCCCATGCGGGATACATTGACGAATGCGTTCTAAAAGGAGTGGACGAGCTAAGATCTTTTCAGTAAGCGACGTTGTCGAAGCATCATAACAGCTCAGCAGGGTAAGACGTTGGCGTGCGTGCCAGCCCGTAATCCCGGGTAAAAGATGCAGGTAATAATCTACAATAACCGGATCGAGCGGTGTACTGGTGAGGTAAATGATATGCGTTCGCGGCATCCTTAGCAGCATCAAGAACGAAAGCATCCGCTCTTCGTAGTGAATCTCCCCCGGAATGGTTCCGAGCATTTCCTGATCCAAGGTCGTACTGGGTAATACAATAATGGTTTTAGGCGCTAAAGGATCGGGGAAGGCTACCCGATATTGCTGTATAAAAGTTTCTTGCAAACGTAGAAATACCACCCGTTCTTCAACGGATCTTGGGTCTGGAAATGTGGGTGGTTCGATATGTGGCGAAAGGGCGTACATAAGAACAAGCGATTGAAGGGTACAAAAGATTTTCTGGCGTGGTACTTATAAAAATAAGTCCTCACAACCCTTTGTATTTTAAGCCTCTGGTGGGTCTTCTTGTAAGGCTTTTGCCCACAAAAAAAGGCCCTCGATAATGTGAGTGCCTTTTCAGAGAAATCATTTGCGGTATTATGCAGGCATGGTTCCCGCTATGGAAAGATGAAGCGCTTCTGGATCTATATATTTCCGGATGGCTCGATTCACCTCCTCGGTGGTGAGTGCTTCTAATTTTGGTACATACGCATCCAACATCGAAAGCGGGAAGCCTTCTTCTGCATTTTGCTGCATGGCGCGCGCCAAGCCATGGGTGGTTGCCATTTCCACCTGATATTTTCCGGCCAAAGTCGTCTTTTTCTCGGCGAGTTCCGCCTCCGTAATGCCTTCCAATACCCATTTACGGAGTTGTTCCATTGTTGCCTCGATGCCTTTTTCCAGATTTTGTTGGCTAAGGGTGACATTCACCTGAAAGAATCCCGCGTATTCCTGTGTTACGCCAGAAAGACTTGCACCAATACCATAGGTCAAACCTTGTTCGTCCCGAATGGTATTCATGAGCCGTGCTGAAAAATTGCCTCCCAAGATATACGTTCCGAGGTACAAGGCCAAATAATCCGAATGTAAGGTGGTGACGGGTGTAGGTATGCCAAACATGACGTCCAAGTTTTGGCGATCGGGGAGTGGTGTGACGGTTTTCCCCGGATTTATGACGCCTTCTTTTGCAAAAACCGATGCCCTATGTTCTACGTGCCAATGGCCGAAGGTCTGCTCCACCAAATCCTTAAATCCTTCAGGGTCAACATCTCCGGCGGTACTGATGATCAATTGGTTTGCAGCGATATGTTTTTGGTGGTATTCCCGAATTTGGGCGACATCCATTGATTCCAACAAGGCAATCTCCAGCTCGGCGGGGGTGTTGTAGTTCGGATGCGCTTTGGGATACAAGGCATGGTTCATTGCCAATTCCGCCCGATAACGGGTGTTGGACAAACTCCGTTGTCGTGCCGATATGGTTTGTAGCCGCAATTTATTAAACTCCTCCAAATCAAAGAGCGGGTTATTAAACTGTTCTCCCAAGACGCCAAAAACGGCAGGTAAGTCCTCTTTAAGCGCTCGACCAAAAAAGCCAATGCGTAAGCCATCCGAGAACAACTGGAGTTGTGCGCCACGTTTTTCCAACTCGTCCGAGATCACAAACTTATCCCGAAACCGTGTACCCTTGTCCAACATTCCCACCATCATCTCTTGCAAAAGCATCGGATCGGCGTAATTGGCCTCTGGGAAGGAATAGAACGAACCATACCACGAAACCACTTCCCGAACGGTGGTGCGGAGTGCATGAAGTGTGGCATTTCCGGTATGCAAGATTTTAATTCTATCTAAAAACATATTTTTATGCCTCTAAGGTATTTTTACAGATTATTTGGGTAAATGCCAACCCACGGTTCGTAGGTCTTCAATAAGGTACATTTTAGCCACCCTTTGGACGTCCGAGATTCCGACACGGGCGATGCGATCAAGATATTCGGTATAAAACTTCCAATCTCCGATGGCAATGGCCTCGTTCAATTCCGAAGCGATGCTGTAAGACCCGTCTCGATCGAATGCCATAGAGGTTTTTATTTTTTGGCGGGCGCGATCCAGTTCCTCTTGTGTAATGCCCTTTTTTTGTACTTCTTTTATGACGCTCAGGATGGTTTTTTCAATCTTAGCATGTTTTACACCCATTGCCTGATACCCAAAAAGGTAAAAAAGTCCCGGATCGCGGTGGCGTGAATTTGCGGCATAGGCGGCAACGGTTAGCCCCTGATCCGTGAGGGCACGATATAGGCGGCTGTTTTTGCCCGAACCTAATGCCATTGCGAGCATGTCCAAAGCATCATTGTCCGGATGTAGTCCTTCTGGATTTTTATAGGCCAGCATTACCGAACCTAACTCGGCTTGTTTACGGACGGTTATCCGGCGTTCACCCCGTTGTTGTGGTTCGCGGATGGTCACTTCTGGCTGTTTTTCTACCGATTTTGGGATACCTCCAAAGTAACGATCTACCAAAGAAAGGGCTTCCTCACGGTCTATATCCCCAATAATGGACAATGTTGCATTGTTTGGCCAATAAAAGGTGTTGTAAAAAACACGAAGTTTTTCCGGGGTGGTTTCTTCGATATCACTGCGCCAACCTATTGTACTGTGGTGATAAGGGTGGGCCATATAAGCGGTACTCCAAACCGTGTGATAGAGGTTTTGGGTTGGCTCGTTATCACCGCGATCAAATTCATTTAGAATCACGGTTTTTTCGGAGGCTACATCTTCAGAACTAAGACGGGCATTGCGCATCCGATCCGATTCAATTTCCATTGCTAAGGGCAGGTGTGCCTTAGGGAGTAACTCAAAATAGTTCGTCCGATCCATCCAAGTGGTAGCATTTACCATAGCACCTACTCGTTGTAGGACATTAAAAATGGACGTACCGGCTTGTTTATTAAAGCGTTCCGTCCCCTTAAACATCATGTGTTCCAAAAAGTGGGTAGCGCCGGTATTTCCCGGTATTTCGTTACGGCTCCCCACGCGGTAGGTCACCATGAAGGTCACCACGGGCGCGGTAGCATCTGGATACAGCAACACTTGGAGATCGTTTGCGTTGTGAACCCACTGCTCAATGTCGCCGGAAGTCTCGATAAATGAAAAAGCTGCGTGCATATTATGTTGTTTTTTTGAAAGCGACGGTGCGATTTACCGTGCGTTATTTGTCTAAACCTTTACCTTACCTTAATTTCGTGCGAATGATTCCGTTTTCTCCCATAAACTTTAGGTGAACCATGCCGCCTGATGCCGATCAAATTATCTTAAACTTCTCGCCTACGTCCCTCACCTTCCTCAATGTGATCTTGCTTTTTTTGATGTTTGGCGTGGCCTTGGAAATCCGTATATCGGACTTTCGGAACATCATCGCTTTTCCGCGTGCTGTATTTGTAGGTTTACTGAATCAATACCTTGTTTTTCCTGCATTTACCTTTTCACTTGTCTGGTTTTGGCAGCCCCAGCCGAGCCTTGCTTTAGGCTTAATGCTTGTTGCGGCTTGCCCTGGAGGAAACCTTTCGAACTACCTTACAAGTTTTGGCAAGGGTAATACCGCCCTTTCCGTGAGCATGACAGCCGTTTCTACGGTGGCCTCCATGGTCGCAACTCCCGCGCTTTTTGCTTTTTGGAGTAGTTTGTATCCGCCTGCCAAGCACCTTATGCGCGAGATTCATTTAGATCCATTCGGGATGATCGGTTCCATTGTGCTGATCCTCGGCTTACCGATGGCCGCCGGAATGTGGGTGGGTGCAAAATTCCCCACTTTTACCGCAAAAATTGTGCAGCCGATTCGAAAAATCTCTCTACTGATCTTTGTCCTGTTTTTGGGCGGGGCCTTAGCATCCAATGCAATCAATTTCTTCACCATTATTGGCTCCATTTTTCTAATGGTTGCCTTGCATAATGGCGCAGCGCTCGTCTTAGGGTATTATTTTTCTAAAGCCGCCAAACTCCCAGAACCCGACCGTAGAGCAATGGCCATCGAGATTGCCATTCACAACACCGGACTTGGGATGGCGCTGGTTTTTACGTTTTTTAATGGTCTCGGTGGTATGGCTGTTGTGGCCGGCTGGTGGGGCATTTGGGATCTGATCGTGGGGCTATCCTTGGCGACTTGGTGGCGGTACAAAAGCAAACAACCACTATTTGGGGATTTAATAGACGCAAAACAAACTGGCGGATGAAGTTTATACCGCAGGCCTGTTTTTTGCAGATTGTTTTCGAGACATGGCCAAATGACCTAATCCAGCTTTACGGAGTTGTTTATCCAACAAACGATAAAAAATATCTTTTTCGTGTTGACGAATAACGGCTTTTTCATGCGCTTCCGACAAAGCAATCGGGTAGCCATTGCCCTTCTCGGCTTGGTCTAAAATTACCGAATGGATCAAAGACACCCACGCCGGATGCTCAGCAACCCACATCGGAAGCTCCACCCTTGCAACTTCCGTATGCACACCGCGTTCAGGAACCTTTAGATAGAAGAATACGATTTGTTGCGCTGGGCCATACTCCCTGAGAACATGAGATGAAGAGGCAAATAAGGCACTGCGTTCACCTGCTTGCAAGACATGTGCAAAAATATGGCGGTCATTAAGCGCGTCCAAAGAAACCCCTCCAACCCGTGCCAATAGGTTACGCACTTCGGTGGTATTGGGCTGACTGATGTATGAGGCCAGCGGAATGGCCGCCTCTTGGAACTGATCCAATACGGCTCTGTAGTGTTTCAAAACAGCATGTTGAAGTGCCTCGTTTTTAAGTTCCGAGAGCATCCAACGGATCAATGTACCATCCGAAAGTGCCACGATGGGGCGTTCCGAAACCTGAACTCCAACCGAAAGTTGAAACAATGCCGAAAGTTCCCGCACATCCCGTACCGCCGAAACCCAATCCGCACGTATGTTGTCCTCCGAATAGCCAAACTCTTTTGCATCTTGATCCCGATAGCGAAGTTCGGCGTGGGCACGCATCAAAGCCCGCTCTTGCGTCCCGTATTGAAACGCAATGTGGCTGATCTGCACCAAATAACACGCGGGTTCGATGTGATGATCGGGGAAAACCTGTGATCCATCCGTAGCCGCCACCGTTACTACCGCCGGACGCGGGACGGGAGAAACCACATCTGAAACAGGCGAAACCGGACGTGCAATCAATTCCTTTTTCTTCGGCTCAGGAAAATCCGGCGGAGAATCGGTACCGGAGTATGCCCTCCATATCCGAACGGCCTCTTCGAGTTGGTGGCTCTTCCGAATTAGCGCCTCCGATTGGTAAAGCCCAAAAGCCGAAAGTTGCGCCTGTATTTGGTTAAAATCTATCATGCACAAAAGGTTATTTGGGACTAAAATAAGAAGTTTCGACGTTACATCTGCGAATTTCCGTATTTTGAACCACCTCAAATTTCTTGTTCAGTTAAACCCAACGTTGTGGCCGCCTTATATTTTCACATCCCTTTTTGCGCCAAAAGGTGCATCTATTGTGACTTTTATTTTGTCACCACCAACCGTTTGTACGAACCTTTCACGGAAGCGATTTTGCTGGAGGTGGAACACCATGGACGGAAATATGGCAAAAAAGAAAAAATCCATACCCTTTATTTTGGCGGAGGTACACCTTCCCTGATGCCACTAAAGGAACTATCTCGCATTTTGGACGCCACCGCAAAATGGTTTGATGTTTCTAAGGTGCAAGAAACCACCATCGAAGTAAATCCGGATGACCTTACCTTATCTTATCTACAAGGATTGCGGGAAATTGGCTTCGACCGTTTGAGCATCGGCATTCAATCTTTCCATGAGGCAGATTTGGCCTTTTTAGGACGTGCGCATAACCAAGCACAAGCCTATGATAGCCTTTCATTGGCAAGAAAAACGGGTTTCGAGAACTTTTCTATTGACCTTATTTATGGGCTACCCAACCAGTCTCTCGCCGATTGGGAGCGTAACCTCGAAACGGCATTGGCCTATAAAGTTCCACACATTTCTGCATACAGCCTGACAGTTGAATCCGGAACCGTTCTGAACAAAAAAGTTCTTAAAGGTCAGATTAGGCCCACAGAGGAAGGAGACATGGGCAGCTTATTTGGCTTTACCTCAAGTTACCTGACCAACAGAGGCTACGAACACTATGAAATTTCAAACTTTTCCCGTCCAGATTTTCGTTCACGACACAACCAGCGGTACTGGACACATGAAAATTACATCGGATTTGGCCCTTCCGCACATTCCTTTTGGTGGGATAAGCCACCGAGCGCCACTGTACAACGATGGGAGAATGTGCGTAACCTGCTACAATACCAAAAACTATTGCTTCAGGAATACACTTTGCCCATCTCAGCGTCGGATTGGCTCGCTCCTGAAGAAGTCATCAACGAATATGTGATGTTACGCCTGCGGACGGATGATGGAATTGACCTTGCACACCTTGAACACCACTATGGCTACGATTTGTTGATGGAAAAATTAGAAGAAATCGCTTGGCTTGAGGCAGAAGACTTTATTCATCCCATAAAAAAACACCACCTTCGCCTTACCTTAAAAGGGAAAATGGTATGTGATGCCATTACCCAACGTTTGCTAAAACCTTAACACTATACCTGATGAAATATTTGTTTTTATTATGTTTAACACTTTTCACTACCGCCTGTAATCCAGACAAGCCAACCCCCGACCCACTTACCAAAAGTGAAGAACCTCCATTCCGTGAAGACGGTCGGTTGTGGATCATGAAGTCCGATTCGAGTCAAGTAGTGGATCTCAAAATCGAAATTGCGGACTCGCCCGAAGAACAGGAAATGGGGTTAATGAACCGTACATCCCTTCCAGAAAACAGTGGTATGTTGTTTATTTTCTCCAAAGACGAGCCGCAGCAGTTCTGGATGGCCAATACCTTGATTTCGTTAGATTTGATTTTCATTAATGCAGACATGAAGGTGGTAACGGTGGCGAAGTTGGCCCAACCGCAATCCACAACCGGTATCCCCTCTACCGCACCGGCCAAATACGTTTTAGAAGTTGCCGGAGGGCAAGCAGATCATTTTGGCATCACAGAAGGTATGACGGTTCAATTTGAGCGCAATGCGAACCAATAGAACAACAAAACCGAAAGGCGTTCCAGCAAAAACCAAAACGCCTTTTATGTAACTTGTAATGGATGAAAGATGGAACTTGGATTTAGTCCTCTAAGCCATCTTCATCCATCTCGTAGGAATCATCAGTATCTTCTTCCTCTTCCTCACCCTCCAGCGCGTCCTCTTCGTCCTCCAGCGCGTCCTCTTCGTCCAAATCATCCAAACCCAAAGCGGCCCCATCAATCCCCAGCTCAGGATCAATGTCTAAGAGGTCATCCACTTCTTCCTCCTCATCGTCCAGCACATCGTCCTCCTCCTCCTCTACAAGTGGAACTTCAAGCAAGAATTTAGCGTCAGCATCATCGTCATCCTCAATAATGGCCGTTTTTTTAGCTGCGGCCTTTTTGGCTTTTTCAGCCTTCGATTTTGCCGCTGCTACATGTAAGTGATAAACCGATTCATCCTCATCTTCAGAGACCAAGAAAATCAGGTTTTCCGCGATGAGTTTACGAAAGATTTGCACAGCACATGGGATGTATCCAGCCCCGACCTTAAAAAGCCGCACACGTTTGGGGCTTACTTGTAGCACGTAGCCATCTTTCATTTTTGAGACTACGTATTCTTTACGCTTGTCCAATCCCACACTTGGTGGTGAATTCCATAAATCCATAGGTATGTATAACTAATTGCAGGTTTAAACTTCTTCTTCGTCTTCCCAATCCTCGTCGTCTTCGTCCCAATCTTCGTCCTCCTCGTCATCCCATTCTTCCTCGTCGTCCCAATCCTCATCCTCCTCATCCCAATCTTCTTCGTCTTCATCCCAATCTTCGTCCTCCCATTCTTCATTTTCCTCATCCCATTCGTCTTCGTCCCATTCGTCGTCATCCTGTTGGTTCAAGATTCCAAAATAGGGTGCATGTAGTTTTGGCAGCAAGTCCATTGTTTCTGTCTCGAAGGCAATTCCCTTAATCATGGCTTGATTATTATATTGGAGTTTTAGAAAAAGACGGCGGGAAGATAAGAAAGCGATTGTAAGGATGCTATACGATATTTTGATTTTTTCGGGCATACAGAAAGTTTTCTTTCGGAAATTGATCAATCGCCACATTGAACGAGATAAAAGAATGATTATTTTCAGCACCGATTTTTCTCTGATCCATTTTTTTCACCACTTTATTGTCTGCTTTAGCATTGGAAAATAACCCAAACATTGAAACCGCCAACGTTTTGCCACAAACGCCACTTCCGTCGTGGAACCCGCATGACGCACAGTCTTTGTATTTTGTAGAAGCATGGGGACATCCCTACTTTTCGGTAAACGAGAATGGGCATATTGGCATAAAACCTGTGTATAAGTCTAACGTTTGTATGGACTTATTCCAGCTTGTTGAAGAACTCCGAGACAAAGAAAACCTTTCTTTTCCGGTTGTCATTCGTTTTATGGACCTTTTACGATCTCGTGTAATCGAACTAAACGAGGCATTTCGGGCGGCGATCCAAGAAGCCGGCTACAAAAATGTGTACCAAGGGGTTTATCCCATTAAGGTGAACCAAATGCACGAAGTGGTCGAGGAAATATTGGAAGCAGGCCAGCCCTACAATTTTGGCCTGGAGTGTGGCTCCAAATCCGAATTGATTGCCACACTGCCGTATTTAGAACGGGATGGTATGCTCTTGATCTGTAATGGGTATAAAGACGCCACCATGCTCCACCTGATGTTAACCTTCCAGAAAATCGGGAAGAAGGTTTTACCCGTTGTAGAGAAATTCAGCGAGTTCCGCTTGATTCTCGAATTGGCGGATACGCTCAAGATTCAGCCCCAATTCGGTATTCGGGTCCGCCTTTCAAGTACGGGTATCGGGCAATGGGCAACCTCCAGCGGCGACCAATCCAAGTTTGGTGTTACCATTTCCGAACTCTTGGACATTATCGAGACCCTCAAAGAACGCCAACAACCCGAGTCTCTAAAATTGGTTCACTTCCACTTGGGGAGCCAAATTTCCGACATCAAATTTCTGAAAAACGCCATCAAAGAAACCGCCCGTGTCTATGCAAAACTTCACCAACAAGGAATGAAAGGGGTTGAATATATGGATGTAGGCGGTGGTTTGGGTGTTAATTACGAAGCCGGAACGATAGACCCCTTAAATGGCATCAACTATGGCTTTGAGGAATATGTAAACTGCGTGGTGTATGGCATTATGGAAGTTTGCGATTACGAAGGCGTGCCACACCCCATTATTGTTTCCGAAAGTGGCCGCGCCATCACAGCACACCATTCCGTGCTGATCACCGAGGCCATCGGAGCCACACAGCGCCCAGAACTGAATCCAGAATTTGAGTTATACCCCACCGACCATGATGTCTTGAAGGAAATGTGGCGGACGCTCCAAGCACTGCGGGCGACCCCAACACTCCGCTTAAACCAACTCTTGGAGGTGTACCACGATACCCTCGAACTTCGCCAACAGTCCGATACCTTGTTTACGTTTGGTTATTTGGATTTGGAACAAAAAGCCCAAACAGAACGCTTGTATTGGACTATATGCAAAGAAATAAATGACCGCGTTCACGCTGCAAAATCGGAATGGCTTCCGCAAGAATTAGACGATTTAGACGATCACTTGGTGGATCAATACCTATGCGATTTTTCTCTTTTCCAGTCTATGCTTGATTATTGGAGTATTGACCAGCGCTTCCCCATTATGCCCATTCACCGCTTGACTGAAGAGCCTACCCGCCGAGCTACGTTGGTGGATCTTACCTGTGACTCCGATGGGAAAATCCGCAATTTCATCTGTCCTGATTATGACAAACATTTTTTAGAAGTGCATCCGCTCCACGAAAACGAGCCTTATTATCTCGGTTTCTTTTTAATGGGTGCTTATCAAGACATTTTGGGCGATACCCATAACCTCTTTGGGCGGGTAAACGAGGTGCATGTTTATGCAGACGAAGAAGAACCCAACGATTATTTTGTGGAGAAGGTCATTCCGGGTGCAACCGTAGAAGAAATGTTGGCAACGGTTCAATACTTCCCCAATCAGCTCCATAAACGGATGCAAATGCTACTTCAAGACAAGGTGGCTCAAGGCTTGCTGCGCCCCAAAAAGGCAAAGGAACTTTTAGACCTTTATGCGGGTTTTTTTAAGGACTACTCCTACTTTACCTCGCATAAAATTTAACCCAGAAGCCTTCTGTTTTATTTAAAACAAGCCTATTTTTGGCCTATAGCGTTGTTTTTGCTGCTTTATTGTTTGCCAGAACAGGCTATGGCCGGAACCACGGACACCTTGTTCACCCTTTCCTTTACCGTCAAAAGGGGACTTCCGGGTCATGCGTATGTCTCATGGCAAAAAGGTTTCATACATACCGAATCCAGAGAAGTAGCCGCCTTTGGCTTGTATCCAAAGAGTAGGCTTTCTGCGGTATTTTCGGTACTGCGAAGTATTGACGGAACCATACGTACCGAAAACAATGCACTTCCCACACCCTCCCAAAGGCAGTACGTGATCCGGGTTCCGGTTACCCGTATGCAGTTTTATGCCGCCTTAAAAATTCGGGACAATTGGGTACGAGAAGGACGTTATCGTTTGTTTGTTCACGATTGTGTGACCTTCATGTACACCGTAGCCAAGGAAGTAGGCTTGACTGTGCCACGGCGGATTTTCCGGACATACTCTCCGAAAAGGTATTGGCGGGAGTTTGTAGCGGCCAATCAACCTTCTTTTACAAAATCTACCAAATGACAAAAAACCGCTTATTAAAACCAAAATATATGTCCAAAAATGCAAATAGAATGGTGCGTGTGGCCTTGGTTCAAATGTCTATGAGCAATGACACCAAAGATAACCTCGAAAAAGCCCTCCAGATGGCTGAGGCTGCTGCAAAACAAGGTGCGGATATCATTTGCCTGCCAGAACTTTTTCTGGGACCATACTTTTGCAAAACCGAAAACCCAAAACACTTTGACCGCACCGAGCCGATTCCCGGCCCAACAACAAAAGCCTTTACCCCACTTGCCAATACCTATGATGTGACGCTGATTCTAAGCCTATTTGAAAAGCGTGCGCCGGGCTTATACCACAATACTGCCGCTATTTTGGACGGGAAAAAGGGATACCTTGGGAAATACCGCAAAATGCACATCCCAGATGACCCCATGTATTATGAAAAATTCTATTTTACTCCCGGCGATCTCGGTTTTTGTACGTGGAATACCCGACCTGCTACGATCGGAACTTTGATCTGCTGGGATCAATGGTATCCCGAAGCCGCACGGCTCACCGCCATGAAAGGCGCCGAAATCTTGTTCTATCCTACTGCCATCGGATGGCTTGCCTCCGAAAAGGAACAGGCAAAAGCTCAACACAACGCATGGGAAACCATACAACGAAGCCATGCCATTGCCAATGGCTGCTTTGTGGTGGCTGTAAACCGAGTCGGGTACGAGGCCATTCCCGAAGATGAAACACCCGAAATTGATACGGGGATTGGGTTTTGGGGGCAAAGTTTTGTCGCTGCACCTAATGGCGAGATCATCGCCCGTGCCTCTTCGGATCAAGAAGAGATTTTAATCGTTAATTTAAATTTAACGATGATTGAAGAAACCCGCCGTTGGTGGCCTTTTTTCCGTGACCGCCGAATTGACGCTTACACGGGATTGGATCGCCGCTTTTTAACCGAATAACTGCTCCTATGCAATCTGAACTGCTCACACCTTTCCGTTGGTCGCCCGCCGCCTCTGGATTTACGATGCCCGCAGAATGGGAAAAACATGAGGGCACTTGGCTGGTTTGGCCACACAGTACCGAGACGTGGAAAAACCATGTTTTATCTGCCCAAACCGCAATCCTGCAATTCATTGAAGCCTTGCACAAGGGCGAGAATATCCATCTCGTGGTCTCCGACGACGAGAAACAACAAGAGGTTCTGGTATCGTTAGAACATCGTAGCATCACAGACAACATCGTCTTTCATCATGCCCAAACCGACTGTGAATGGATTCGCGACTTTGGTGGAATTTTCTTGCGCAACCCCAATACCGGTGAAATTATTGTTACCGATTGGGGATTTAACAACTGGGGCGGAAAGTTCTTGGAAGCCGATGCCTACCCACATCTCGAATGGCAGAACGACATTCCACGCCTCATGGCTGCTGCCTATCAAGCTGAACGCACCCCATTAGATTTTATCCTTGAGGGAGGCTCCTTAGAAGTCAATGGAAAAGGACTGTTGCTCACGACTGAAGATTGTTTGCTCAACCATAATCGAAACCCAAAATACACAAAAGCAGAAATATCGCAACTTCTATGCGACTATTTGGGGATTCGCAAATTGCTGTGGCTGGGTGATGGTCTCTATAACGATGAAACCGATGGTCATATTGACAATCTGGCGCGATTCGTCAATGAAAACACCATCTTGACGGTGGTTGAACAAGATCCTCAAGACGTCAATTTTGCCGTTTTACAAGACAATTTGAGCCGTCTAAAACACATGACCGATTTGAATGGACAGCCGCTACGCATTGTAGAATTGGTGATGCCTGATCCGGTGTATGAGGGTTCCGAACGTATGGCCGCTTCCTATGCCAATTTCTATATCGGCAATGCCGCTATTGTCATGCCCGGCTATGGGTCATCCAAAGACGAAATTGCACAGAAAACCCTTCAATCTTGTTTTCCCGACCGTCCGGTAGTGATGGTTCCTTACAACAACCTTATTGTAGGAGGCGGCTCGTTCCATTGCCTCACACAACAGGTTCCGGAAGGTGTTGGAATGGCTGGAAACAGTGGGCTTGCCCAAGTCGGTTGGTAAGCTAATTTTCCTCTTTCATCCAAAAGAAATAATATCCCTTTGTCATTGAATAGGGCGTCATAGAGGTCGCTTCTGCGGCATTCAAGGCTTCGACGGTTACCAAGCGCCACCCTTCAGCCCCCATGTCGTTTAAGTGGTCTTTGAAATATCCACTACGAACCAAAGAATGTGGGTCTATACGGGGCGCACTTTCGTACCACTTTTTATCTGATGGAATTTCCACGAACGTGGTTTTATACAAATACTTTGTCATAAGTCTTTATATTTATTGACTTCCTAAAATTGTTTACTAAATGTAAATCCGAGTGGCAATACCTGATACTGCACCATTTCACTCCGCCAAGATTTTGGCGTAATTCGATTGATGTTGCGATGAACCAAATAGGCCACGCCCGAACCAAGCACGGCTCCCGCCAAGACATCTGATGGATAATGTACCCCATTCCAAACCCGAGACACTCCTACGCCACTTGCCCAAAGATACGCAGGAACTACGATGTACCACTTTTTATGCTGCATGGACAAAGCTGTAGCCAACGCAAAAGCCAAAGTGGCATGTCCTGAAGGCATACTGTACGAATCCTCTGTTGGCGTGTCTTTATCACCCCTATAAAACACAATATCGTTCATCGTTTGGTAAGGTCGAAAACGTTTAATGGTACGTTTTAGCGCCTCCATTGCGGCATAACTCCCTACACCAGAGGCGGCAACCGCCCAACCTTGTTGCAAGGTGTATTCCCGAATATTGGCCGCACCTGCCGTCATTGCACCGGCTGGTATCAACAAAAATAAGGGATACGAACTACGATCCGAAAGCTGCATCGCCTTTGAGAAAAGCGGGGTATCGCGTTCATAAATTTTGTGCAACACCCGCGTATCCAAAGAGGATTGTGCAAAAACAGCACAAGGCAAGAACAATATCAATAGGTACTTATACATTTTATCTTTTGTTAGCAGTTAAAGAGACCGTCCCACGATCAATCCGGAGACCATACACTTCCTCTTTCTCGTTTTCTAAAAACTGGATTTGGGCTGGTAGGAGTTTCCATTCAAATAGCGATTCCGTAATCGGAAAGATTTCTATGGGCGGATTTCCTCCTTCTTGTAACAACAAGCGGCTTTCCGTTCGTGAAATCACAATATCCGCAGCCTGAGGAGCATCACCCACCCGAAATCTTCCGACATATCGTTCTAATAAATCAATCGGTAGTTTTAGCCGATAAAATTGGTTAGGTATCACAAAATCCATCCGCGTTCCCGTCATTGTTACCTCATCACGTTTATACAACAACTGGTTGACCTCCTGCCGATCATCCACTTCAAACATTACTTCTGCATCGCCACCCTGAACCTCAAATTGGCGTTCGTTTATCGGGTTCAATTCCCGTGCATAGCTACCGGGCGCTCGAAACAACAATTTTCCATCAGATTTCCAGACCTCAAATGCAAACTCAGGCTGGATGATGTACCGTCCTACGAGGTCGTCCTCGGAAAGTGGCCGGGAATAACGATTTTCATACTCATCCTTCCCCCGTAACACCCATCGCTCAGGATCAACCACAAAAGATACATTTTCCGAAGCCCAAATACGTGCATGCCCCCCTTCCATCGAGACCCGTTCCAACTTACCTTCCACAAAAACTTCTAATGGCATGGGAAATGGCTTTTGACCGGGGACATGCCAAGCCAAATCGGTATAGCGACGGGTACGGGTAATGTGAAGGGTGGGCGGCTTCGCTTCCCGAAGATACACCTCAAAAAACCAGCCCAAGTCTTTTTGGCTGATCTCGTTTGCTAAGCGGATAAAAGCATCTGTATCCACAAACCGGATGTACGATTTGGGATCAGCGGTGAATCCCGCTTTGGTTTGGGGATAAACAAACGCTTTGAGCAACCTAAAAAAAGGTTCGTCCCCCATTAAATACCGCAGAGAATGTAAAACCCATGATCCTTTGTTATAAACATCGGTAGGGACGTCTTTAGAGCTTATTGGCGCTAATGGAGCAAGGGCAGCCGCATGGTCGATTTGCTTTTCCTGCCTATTCAGATAAACCCGATAGGCAACAGTACCCTTAAGATACTCTGCATACAACGCTTCGAGGTAGGTCGCAAAGGCTTCGTGTAGCCACATGTCCTTCCAATCATGATTCGTGATCAAGTTCCCAAACCATTCATGCGCTGTTTCATGGAACAACAAGGCATCAAACCCGCCATTATAACCCGTCATCGCATCGTTTTTATATCGTCCACCATAAGCAATTAAGGTCTGGTGCTCCATGCCCAAAAACGGGGTTTCTGCAATACCAAATTTTTCGCTTCGGAAGGGATATGGTCCCAACTTTTGCTCCAAAAAAGCCAGCTGTTTTGCCATTTCCACCAACAAAACCTTCCCCTTTTCCACATTTTCCGGCAAGACCCAGTATTGAATTGGCATCGTTACACCGTCAATGGTGGTATAAGGATGAGTGATGCGTAAATATGGGGCAATATTTAGTGTAACGTTATAGGGACTAATCGGAACCGATATTTTCCAATGAAAGGTTTCGGTTTTGTCCGGTTTTGGCGTCCGAGAAACCAATTTCCCATTAGATACAGCCCAATAACCCTTAGGAACATTAAAGCGCACATCCATTGAGTCTGGCTTATCCGAAGGATGGTCTTTAACAGGCCACCACACATCCGCACCTTCTGTTTGGCAAGAAGTTGCAACCCAATAACGGTCGTTCTTTGTGCGCGACCACGTAAAACCTCCAGCCCATGGCGGAATGGGTGCAACTCTGGGAATACCACCATACCGAATGGTCAATGTGACTTGCTCTCCAATAAGCCGTTCCTGAACCAACTCGATCCACACCTGTCCTCCTTCCCGATGGAAACGCCGCTCCACTTGCTGACCACCCACATGCTCTGATATTTGGCGAATAGACAAGCGCGGGTCTAAATCCAAAACAAAACGTTGTATCGGAGAAGTGATGCGTGCTATCACCGATAACGAGCCGCTAATGGCTTCTTTTTTAGGATCAATCTTGAGGGAAAGACTATAATATCCCACATCGAGCGCGGCTTGCTCTGGGATCAATACCCCACCCGATACATATGGATCCGGCTGTGCGACCACATGTATTGAAAAAAAACGGATCAGAAAAAGTAAACCCAGCGTATAGCGCATGTATAAAGATACGTTGCAAGAAGACCAAAATATACGATTCAGAAACCTATTTACGTGCCTCGTCCTATTCAGGTTGGCCTATTTCTCATAATTTACTTGCTCTTTCATCAAAGCTATCTATAGAGAAAAGGAGCCATTTACTAAAAACGGAACCTTCACTTGGATGAACTCAGGCTTTTTCCCTCCAAAAAAACCTTATCTTCAGTTCGTTTAAACCCATATTTTTATGCGCCTTTTTTCCTGCATGGTTTTCGCTTTTTATGGATTCTTGACCGTAACAGGACAACCAAGCCCAAAACATGACTTCACTTTTCCCCATTTGTCAACGACATGGGATGAAGGTCTTCCAATAGGAAATGCCCATTTGGGTGCATTGATTTGGCAGAAAAACGAGCAATTACGACTCTCCTTAGATCGCTCTGATTTGTGGGACTTACGCCCTACCGAGGGCATCAAAGACCGAAATTGGCAATGGGTCATAGATCATGTTCAAAAGGGCGATTACAAACCTGTTCAAGACTGGGGTGATGTCCCCTACGAGGCAAATCCCGCCCCCACCAAATTACCCGGCGCAGGGCTAAACTTTCCAACGGCTGATTTTGGCAGGGTCATCTCGGCACATTTACGGTTAGAAGACGGCCTCGCAACAGTGGTTTGGGATTCCGGCGTTCGGTTCACCGCCTTTGTTCATGCACAAAAAGACGAAGGCTGGTTCCGGTTTGAACACCTTAAAAACCGGAACTTCGCCCCGATATTGGTTCCACCTTCGTATCAAAGTGGCGCTGGAACGACCTTCGGAAATTCTGTGGAAGGCTCCAACCTCGAAACACTCGGTTATACACAAGGACAAGTTCAAAAAACGGCACAAAGCCTACTCTATGTACAAAAAGGTTGGGGGACTTTTCAGTATCGGGTTTCTATCCGGTGGCTCTTCAAAAACGGAATCCTCACGGGCGTTTGGAGTATTTCCGCACATAGTATGCCAGAGTCCAAAAAAACATCTGCGGAAAAAACCACCGCATCCGCTTTGCAAACAGGTTGGCAAAACGCCCTGACCAAGCACCGCATTTGGTGGAAGACCTTTTGGAATCGTGCGCGGATTAACCTTCCCGATGAACGTCTTGAGCGCCAATATTATCGCGATATGTACAAATTTGGCGCAACGGCGCGTCCAGATGCGCCACCTATTTCACTTCAGGCCGTTTGGACTGCCGACAACGGTAAACTTCCGCCTTGGAAAGGCGACTTCCACCACAATCTGAACACACAACTGAGCTATTGGCCGGGTTATGCGGGAAACCAAACCGATTTGACGGCTGGTTTTACCAATTGGCTCTGGCAAAACAAGTCCATTTTTGAACGCTGGACCAAACAATACTTTGGAACTGACGGCTTAAATGTGCCGGGCGTAACCACTTTGCACGGCGAACCTATGGGCGGCTGGATTCAATATAGCCTTTCGCCAACAATGGGCGCATGGACGGCACATCATTTCTACCTACAATGGCGATATACAATGGACAAAACCTTCCTGCGGGAAAAGGCATACCCTTTTATACGAGGTGTAGCGCGACATTTCGACCAGATTGGGGTCAATAAAAACGGTAAACGCCAACTACCACTAAGCTCAAGCCCTGAACTCCACGACAACAGCATCAATGCTTGGTTCACCGAAACTACAAATTTTGACCTTTCGCTGATTCGTTGGACGTATGCTGCAGCCATAGAGATGGCCGAAAACCTTGGACTGAACGATGAAAAAGCACATTGGATAGCGGAAATTAAACGTTGGCCAGACTTAGAGGCCACAGAAACGGGTCTAACCATTGCCCCCGGTCACCCACAACAAGCCTCACACCGCCATTTTAGTCACCTTTTGGCCATACATCCCTTGTCTATGTATGATTTCAACACCGATAATCACCAAGAGGTCATGCTAAACTCCCTTAACCAACTCGAAAAAAATGGAACCGATTGGTGGACGGGTTACTCTTTTGCATGGTTGGCAAATCTCTATGCACGTGCAAAAAAGGGAGACGAAGCTGCCCAAGCACTTCAAATCTTTGCCGATTGTTTTGTTTTGTCCAACAGTTTTCATGCGAATGGTACACAATGCAAAGGACAATACTCCAAATTTGAATACCGGCCTTTTACCCTTGAGGGTAATTTTGCCTCGGCAGCCGGCGTACAAGAAATGCTTTTACAAAGCCATCACAAAACCATCGAGGTTTTTCCTGCAATTCCAACCCACTGGAAGAATGTATCCTTCCAACAGCTACGAGCAGAAGGAGCCTTTTTGGTTTCCGCTACACTGGAAAATGGCAAAGTTAAACGCCTCCGCATTACGTCCGAAAAAGGTGGGGAAACACGCCTCCGCATTGCGCCTGTTTATTTGAAGGAAGAACAACGCACATTTTTAACAAGAAAATTCCCAGAACAACGTATTAAACTAAAAGCAGGCGAATCTTTCGTATTGGAATAAATTAAAGCACACAGCTTGGGTTTATGAACGTAAAATAAATCCTTTGCGAGTGGCAAACCTCACCAAAAAAGCCAGAAGAAGGGCATAAAATACTCCTCGGCCTAAGCCCAAGATTGGCGACGCTGTAAACGCTATAATCCACTTCTGCAATCCAGAAAGATGCAAAAGCGGAACAATCACATTCCCCATTAAAACATATGCCAATATTGGATTTTGACCATTTTCGGTGAACAAGCCTAAAATGCCACCTTTTTTGCCCAATAAATCCATCCAAATCACCAACGCTAAAAGAGACAACATCGCCAATCCTATAGTCACAAAAAAGTAGCTATACGTTGGTTCATCTTTCTTAATGCCGCCCTCAAATGCCTCCACAAACAAGCCCAGCATCAGCCAAAAGCCACCCCATTGCAACAATCGCGAGAGTAAGAGCCAATTTCTAAAGGCGGAATGGCGCATCATACCCACTAAGAACGCCAACAAAACCACAGCGAACATCACCGTTTGCCCAGACTGTCGCGCTTGTAAACCGATACATACCACACATACCAAGCCCAAAGCCACCCAAGCCATCGCACTTAACCAAAACCGATCTTTCGTAATAAGAGCATAATCAGCCGGCTGTTGCTGCTCCAAGAGCCATTCCCCAACCATCGTTCCGGGCAAAACGATCAACAAATAGCGCAAAAACTCCCACTCAAACAACCACTTCACCGGATTCCATGCCCAGAAGACAGCAGCCCAACTACCATCATCGTAAAATACCGAAAGACGCAAGGCTACCAATGCTGCCATTATACCCAACCGATGAAAGGGTAAATCCCGGGTGAACCACCAAAGGAGTCCACCCCAGAACGTCATATGCGCCAAAAAAAGCAAAATAATGTCGCGCCGTTGCGTAGAAAAACCCATCCCATGAGGGTACATTAGGCTTGCCAACAACGTCAAAATACCAACCCAGCCCAAAACCCGAAAAAATCGCTGTTCGGAAAGCAACCAAGTGGCCGGGAGACGCACCAAAATCCAAGCCAAGAACACAAACCCGATCAACGCCGTGATCCACGTCCAACCCACTGGCGTAGGATTCAAGACATAGGGCCTAAGATGCTGAAGCGCAAACGCAAAAAAGGCAAGTACGCCAAATCGCTGTCCTAATCGTATAAAAAGAGCCTTTGTCGCCTTTTCCGTTTGCCGAAATCGGCTCAAAGCCAAAGGCAAGGCTGCACCAAGCGCAAACAAAAAAAACGGAAAAACCAAGTCAACCCAAGTCAATCCCGCAATAGCCGGGTTAAACGCATGTTTGGGTGGCGGAAGTTGTGCATGGTACATCCAAGCAGGGAGTACGCCCATTGGGACAACGCCGGAAAGTACCATCCCCAGAATGGCCCAACCTCGGAAGGCATCTAAAGCCAGAACCCGCGATTTTGTTGACGTTTCTTTCATGTTTTTTGGTGGTGTATTGTGGTATGTTAAGGAAGTTAATTTAATCCTTTTTAGAGACCTCGACACCATGATTCAGCTTACCGGAACGTTTTTAGACGAGATTACCCACGATATTCCTTCCCAAAATTGGGGTAAACGTGAATGGGCCAAAGACTTCGATGCCATGAAAGCCGTTGGCATTGACACCGTGATCCTGATTCGCGCCGGATATGACCATCATTGCACCTTCGACTCCAAGGTGCTGCACAAAAAACGGCTCATGTTGCCAGCCTATACCGATTTGGTGGACATTTACTTGACTGAGGCAGAACGGTGCGACATGCATTTCTACTTTGGGACGTATGACTCTGGAAAATATTGGGTCAATGGTAATTACCAAGCCGAAGCCGATTTGAACAAGGTTTTTTGCGACGAAGTGATGGAGCGCTATGGCCACCGGAGCGCTTTTAAAGGCTGGTACATCTGCCACGAAATAAATACTTTTAACAATGGAATGATGCACGTCTATGAGGACTTATCATCGCATTTACGTGGACTTAAAAAACTACCGATACTGATCTCACCCTATATCAAAGGAGCCATGCAATTTGGCGCGGAAGCCATTTCCCTTGACCAACACATCCGAGAGTGGGAGCAGGTTTTCGCCCGTATAGAAGGCATTGTGGATGTGGTGGCATTCCAAGACGGACAAGTCCCCTTCCACGAATTAAAAGACTATTTACAAGCAAATGCAGCATTGGCCAAACGCTACAACTTGACCACTTGGAGCAATGTAGAATCGTTTGAGCGGGGTTTTCCCATTAAATTTCCACCCTTGGACTTCCGACGGTTACGCTATAAAATGGAACAAGCCCATGCCGCCGGCGTCGAAAAATTAATCACGTTCGAGTTTTCGCACTTTATGAGTCCTAACAGTATTTATCCGGCAGCACACCACCTCTATAACCGTTATCAAGAATGGCTCCAAGAACAGGTGAGTGAATAGAATCATCTTGGTGTTTACTAAAATCCAATCATGGAACCTATAACAAGCCCCCTTGTAAGGGCAAGAAGGCTTGATATAGAAAAGTACCTTGGCTTATTGGTTGCCCCGTGGCCGACCTTGTGGTGGACGTGTGCCCGCAGGCGGCGCCAATCGCGGCGGCTCTTTGTGCCCCTGATGACAAGTGGAGCAATTCACCGTCATTCCGCGTTTATCGGCAAGGGCAGGCAGGTCTTTAACTTTGGCATTGGTAAACTCTACCAAACGGGCCATATCACGAGCAATGGCATGGTGTTGGTTCGTTTCGTCCGTCCAGTCATTTACGTTGTGACAGAAATTACACGTCACGCCCAGCCCTCGACTATACCCCAAGTTCATCGCGCGGTAAAACCGTTCCAAAGGCAGGTCTCTTAGGGCTTGAACTTTTAGGTTGGGGAAAACATCGCCAGCTTTGTCTTGTTCGCGACCCTTGTATTTCTCAATCAAAGCCAAGGTGTGACGGTCGCGGTCGCTTTGGAGTGTGTCCTCTACCGCCGTCATGGTCCGAGCTGTTGTGTACGAGATTGGGCGTTGCGTTGCCCAAATGAGTGGTAGCGCAAAAACGCCCAACAGTAAAAAAGGTGTAGCTTTCATGGTACGTTTGTGATTTATTTAAAGAAACCATGAAAGGTACTACCATTTCAAGAAAATGCCAAATTCAATTCGTGGTAAAGTGTTATTAGGGATTTTAAAGCGGGTCGTTGAACAAAAATACCAAGGACAACAATATTATTAATTAACGCAAATTATTGTTTTTATTAGAATTACAACCACACTCTCTTGCTTCTGTACAAATAAATGAAGATACCGCCCCGCAAGATGACATGCTGTCTAACCCGAAGGTACATTCTGAATAGCCTTCCTAAAAAACATTTCTAAAAGCTGGCCATTGAACTTTAAAAAGTCTTGTATTCCCGCTTGCCAATTTGGCCAATTCTTCGCAATCAACTACTAAAGTCCGATAAAGATGTACGGCTGATTTATGAATGTTTTTCTATATTGGTTGTTTTTTCTTCTAGCGTAGCTTTCCGAGTATACTGCACCTTTCATTCGTCTGCGATCAAACGTTTGTTTTCTGACTGGCTCTTTGGCTGCTTGGGTATCAATTCGTTGTTATAGCGTATTTTTATCTTTTAGGAGATTAGTAATTTCATCTTCAGTCAACTTGAGCTTATTAATCAACACATTCAGATATTCATCACTTCGGTACAATGGGTAATCCGTTCCAAATACAATTCGATCAAACCCAAGCCTTCTTGTATATACTGCCAATTCATCAAAACCTTTGTTTGTCAACTTAGAAACGCCTTCCGCATCTTTGTCTAAACAAACGGCTGAAATGTCAAACGTAATACTATGTTTTGTAATTGGATGATTTGATTGAAACAACTCGATAAAGGCATCAAGTGTCTCTTTGGTTTTTTGGTTGAAACCGCCCGAAGTTCCAAAATGGGCAATTTGTAGATTTACATATTCTAATCCCGCAAGAACTGAATCAGCAAGTATTTTTACGTCTGTTTTTCCAAATTTCGGGTGTGCGTTGTCAAAGTGCATCAATATTGGTATCCGGTTGTTCGATGCATACTCAAATATCGCCTTTACTTTTTTCAAATGTACCGATTCTGTGAGATATACTTGCGAAGCATTATGGTGTAACTTTATGCCATCAAGTTTCAATTCATTATGACATCTTTTTATTTCTGAGAGAGCAAACTCCTGTAACGGGTCAATCCCATAAAATGTCTTTACTTTATTGGAATATTTTAACTTCACAGAAGCAAGATAATTATTCTCACTTTTGACTTTTTCCTCTATATTCCCAGAATTGCCCCCAAATTCTTCAGATGAATACACATAAGACATAGAGACCAACGATATGGATTGTACTTTTGTGGCATTAAAAATTGTATCAATGTTTGAGTAATAAGGTTCAACTTTGGAAAATGGGATGCCCATACTTTTCCATAAAGCAATTAACTGCGGACTCATAATATGCACGTGATGGTCGTGAAGTATTTCTTTCGACTCTTGCTTGGTAAGGCTGTTACTGCCTTGGTTGGCACACGAAGTAAATAAGATGCAAAAAAATAGACTTGTTGCGCTTGTTTTTATTGAGTTTAGAAGGAATTAAGTTTGGGTGCAAAATTCATGTTTTGAATTTTTGAGCTTTAAATTGCATAATCCTGCACAAATTTCCAGTATCATTTCAGCAGTC